>JBFLXS010000404.1 GCA_040755795.1 bacterium
CTCCAAATGTCGATAAAAAGAATGTATTCATCTCTCATCCTCCTTTATTGAGATTTGTTACTATTCTCTTTATCGGCAGGATGAGAGATTTTTTTTAGCTTTTTTTCAAAAATTCACGAAACTCCAGCTGTAACAAGATCATCTATTCATTTTGCCATGCTGAATCCTGTATTCGACGGTTCGCGTATTACTAAAGAAATCGGATTCTCTTATACTGACCCTGAAAAGACCTTGAAAGATTGCGTGGAATATTTGATACAAAACCAGTTACATAAAAAAGTATCTTAAGGAGTTATAGTTGATTCCCTGCGAATACGTTTATAATGTCAAATTCAGATTAGAAGGCGCCTGCAAATCCTGCAATAAAGGATTTACACGGAAAAGTATATATACTCTGAATGATACGATTCCTAAGGCACTTTGCCCTTTTGCGTATTTTTCCATAATCCCGTATTGGGTTTCGTTTACTCAGGGAGCATGGTTTCGATGGAGAGAAAAAAAGAACGATGTTTTATGTCAGTGCCCTAAAGCCGGAGGAATTGTTTTTCTGGTCAGGCATATTGATACGATTATTGAAGCTGAAGTTATTAATACAGGTGATAAAATCTGTCCTTGCAAATACAGCGTTGGAGACAAATTCAATATACAGGTAAATGAATTCTGTCCGGCTCTTTTTCCGTCATTATGGTCAAAAATAGAGCTTTTCAGCGCTCAAGCGATACAGGAATTAGATATAGAATGTTCGATTTCTCCGAATTCCTTAAAAATTCGAAAGGTTAAATGAAAAAAGATATTTGTTGTTCATTATTGAACGATACGGCTGAATCCTTAAAAGTTCAGGTTTGCGATTTTAAACATACTTGTTTCTTTTGCCGGACTAGAGGAGAAAAATTTAGTATCCATGAAATGGTCCCTGAAGGAATGTGCCCTGATCTCTTCTTCCAGATTTACCCGCAATACCTGGGGCTTCTATATGATGGATGCCCGGGTTTGGAAAAAGGGAAATTGAGAGAAGCACTTTTATACTGTCCGGGAAATAAAGCAAAAACGCTGCTTTGGCGAATAACGTCGAAAAAATTGCCACTAAGCCTTGTTATAAATATTGCGGATAAGATATTCCGGTTTATAGGGAAACCCAAAGATTTATTTGATCGCAAGATAGTTCTTGAACTTATTGATACAAAAGGCGTCTGTCCCCGCGGCTATCAGGGTAAAGTAAAGTTTGTTTTTAATCAGTATTCCCATATATGGGGCAGGCGTTTCTTCTGTCCAGCCGTGTTCTATACCTTATACCCGTTTTTGTTAGCAAACGAACAAAAAGGGCATATTCAAATACAATGCCCTGCAGATTATACTTCAATTGTCTTTGAAATATCCAGAAGCACCGAAGAATAGAGGGCTTAATGAAAAGAGCGCTGTTTTCACTCTATGATACAACAAATGCTGCCAGATATGCGCAGGACCTGGTGGAACTTGGATGGACGATAATCGCGTCAAAAGAGACCGTCGAGATTCTCTCCAAAAAACAAATACCTGTTACCGAGATTGCGGATTTCACTTCTGTTAAAGAGAATTACGGGTTTCCTCCGACTCTGCATCCAAAGGTAGAGTACTGCCTTACTGCTGGAGACGCAAATGAGCGCATAGATCTGGTATATGTAATCAATTATCCATTGTCTATAGGCAATGATATCGGTGGAAGGACACTTCTTGCTCTTGCTGCTAAAGGAAATAGAATTCCTGTTATTTCCATTGAAGATATGGAAGTAGTTGTAAATGAGATAAAACAATACGGCGAACTGTCAAAATCCCTGCACACAAATCTTTTGGATAAAACAAACGCTCTAATATCATGGCATTATTTCAATCTTATCAAAGAAAAGCAGAAGTATGACGCGGTATTCGGAGAGCATACTTACGAGCTTATGAACGGAGAAAACCCATATCAAATCCCGTCCAGTTATTTTTCATCAAAAACAGACGACGGATTATCTTTAAGCAGTTTCAACCAGGTATCAGGAGAATGTCCTTGTTTTACGAATCTGGCTGACTGCGACTGTATTGTTCATTCTCTCTGTCTTTCCAGCGAAGCGTTCAGGAAGCAGTACGGTAAAACACCTTATATCTGTATAGCTGCCAAACACGGCAACTCTTGCGGCTTTGCTATTGATTGGGATTCTCCTGCAAAAGCCCTTGATAAAGCGCTTTTTGGAAATGCTCTTGCTATATGGGGAGGTGAAGTCATAACGAATTTTGAGATCGATGAAGAACTATCTAATAAAATGTTCAAAAGTTCTGAAAGGGAAAAACTCCTTGGCAATGCCGCATGGATGCTTGATATTATCCTTGCCCCGCATTTTACCAAAGAAGCAATTGATATTTTAGGCAAGAGAAAACAACGTAAAGTTTTGGAGAATCCATTCTTATCGTCGCCATTCCTAAGCCCATCTTTATGGTCTTACCGTTTTGTGCGTGGAGGGTTCTTGAGGCAACCGCCACTCAATTATATTTTGAATCTAAAAGAAGCTGAATTCAGCGGCTGCCGGTCAACTGAAAATGATATTGATTCATTAATCATAGCATGGGTAACCGCTTTTAGTTCGAATCATGGGGGAAATGAAGTTGCTATAGCAAAAGACGCCTCGCTTATTAGTTGTGGAGGCGGCCCTTCGACCGTAGACGCAGCTCAAATAGCGGTTTTTAAGGCCAACAATCTAAAAAAGGATTTGAAGAATTCTGTTTTTGCGGCTGACGCATTCTTCCCGTTTACCGATGCTCCTGAATTATTAATCAACTCTGGCGTCCGTGCCGGCATCGTACCGGCAGGTGGCAAAGAAATAGAAAATATAAAGAATTTCCTTAAAAAGAATAATGTCAGTATGTATTATTTACCTGAGCAGTACCGAGGGTTCTGCCGTCATTAGAAAGAATAAATGAACAGGAGAGTTAGAATGAAGGAAAAATCTAATTGCTTATTATCTATAGTAATCCCTGTTTTTAACGAAGAAGACAATATCAATTCCATGTATTCAAGGATTACTGATATTCTAAAAAACATACTTATGAAATTATTCTTGTAAACGATGGAAGCACTGACAATTCTATATCCTTGGAAGATAACAAAGTAAAATTAATTAGTTTTACAAGAAACTTTGGCCATGAGGCTGCAAATACTGCTGGTGTTGAATATGCTAAAGGAGATGCTGTTATTGTTATAGATGCAGATTTGCAGTCATGAAGAGTAAAAAATCTTCGCACAAAAACTCCTAAATAGCAAAATAAATAGGGTGTGGCTACTTTTGGACGACGCCCAAAAGAGGCCTCCACTTCCCTTTTGGATGTAGTCTTTCTTGATCCTTCTGGATATGGAAAGACCAATAATCTTCAAAATCGCCACTTAGATATATAGCCCTCATTTTCAACATAGCCTCAGCCATATCTTCTGTCCATCTCATACCAGATCGTTCCATCCTATCTTTGACAAGATTCTTACAAGCACCTTCTACAGAACCACTGGCAATTGGCATCCCTTGACTCAGATACTCATTGTGGGATAGTGGGGTCACATCTTGACAGGCTGTTGACATATCTTTTCAGCGGTATAACGGGGGTGAATATTACACAACCTCTTGAGAATTAAGGACTTGGAGTGAATGCAATGCTGGTGCAAATTTTTATTTATAAT
>JBFLXS010000405.1 GCA_040755795.1 bacterium
ATCAGGTAATCAGTAATCGGTAATTTGAGATAGCAGGCTACTGCTTGCTCTTTACCGATAACCTGATAACCGATAACCTGAGTTGATAGTAACAGGAAATCACAAAATATGCCTCTCTAAAGTATAAATACCGTTTGGCTGATCTCAGGACGAAACTATTTAACCAGTTACCAATTACCAATTACCAGTTACCAATTACCAATTATCCGTTTGCAGGTTATGAAATCTGATGATACGCCATGCAAAACTTACTCAACACGACACTATGTATTACAATGATTGCATCAATAATCTTTTCTGTTATCTGATTTATTTCTCTGTTTCTCTGCGTCTCTGCGGTAAATTACCATCTGAACGATTACTACAGATTTAAAGATTTAATCTAAAATCCGTTACAGAATATCGCCCTGCCAATCCGAATCATATTTGCCCCTTCTTCGAGTGCCACTTCAAAATCATTACTCATTCCCATTGATAAATATTTCATCTGGACATTTTCAATCTGCTGATGAGCAATTTCATCCCTTAAATTAGCCAATGCCCTGAAATATGGACGGGTATCTTCTGGGTTTGAAACCAATGGAGCAATAGTCATTAAACCTTTAATTCTTATATTGCTAAGTTTGGCTATTTCTTGAATTAGTTCCAAAGTAGCAACCGGAGAAACGCCAAATTTAGTTTCTTCATTTGAAACATTTACTTCAATCAAGACATCCATTATTTTATTTATCTGTCCTGCTTGTTTCTCAATCTCTTTAGCCAACTCTAATCTATCCACAGACTGAATCATATCAAAAATCTTTATTGCCTCTTTAACTTTATTTCTTTGCAGATGGCCAATCATATGCCATTTAATCTCCATTTTTTTAAGTTGGTCAAATTTACCTTTTGCCTCCTGAATACGGTTTTCACCAATGTTGGTAATTCCAGAGTTGATTGCTTCTATGATTTGATTTATCCCAGCTGACTTTGTGACTGCAACTAACTCAATTTCTGAAGAGTCTTTTGCCACCTGTTTTATTCGATTTTTTATGATTTCCAAATTTTCCTTAATTGACATAAGTGCCTCCCTTTACGAAGTTAAAAGGTAACTATTCAGCCACGGATTAACACAGATTGACACGGATAAAATAGAATGGGTTTAAAATATGAGAAAATTACAGAAGAGATTATCAAAGTAGCATTTACGGGGAGATTAAATTAATAAATGAAATAAATTTCAGGGAAAATAAAATATCTGAACATCACAGTATACCATTTGTAAATCTAATTCTAACTTTTTTTTATTTGTAAGTAATTTTCTTTTTAATTCAAAAAGATTAAAGTATAAACCTCTGGGTCTTTGGATAGTAATAATTTCCTTCTTTTTTTTTGATTTTAATATCTCCTTACTGTAACACAATTCGCTGTTATTGTTATATACTGCTATATATACATCATTCAATTTACCTCTATCTATGCTCTTTAGATCATGAAATATATTTACATTTGGATATATTTTTTTGATGCTTTTAAGTGTTTTACTCTTATCTTCATCAATAGCAAAAAGTTTCAAAGAAGGCATTGGCTGGAACCTGGAATAAAATAATAAATCCAAAAACAATGGTCTAACAACAATAAGTGTTTTTTCTGGATTCATCTTATGAAAGTCATATAATTTCTTTGTTTGGAAGGTGATATTTTTACTATCATCTAAGCAGGTAAATCCAATGGAACTTATAAGTAAGAAAATTAAGAGTGAATACATCCATTTTTTATTAACTTGCTTGTCTAGAAAATAAGATAAAATAAGTAATGAAGGAATGGTAATATATGCTAAATATCTTGGTTCCCTTGTCAATGTCCAGTAATTTGATGGAGAAATAGGACCATAAAATGTATATAACAAAAGAGGAAATATCCAAATAAGTAATAACATAACAGCTTTATTTTTTTTGTATAAGAAGAATATCCCTATTGGCAAGATTAAATAATAGAAAAAACCAAATTCCTGGTTAACAAAGAGTACGCCCAATGGTGAAAAAAACCAATTCAAATCAATTTTAAAATTTTCATTTTGAAGGCATTTTTTATTAATTATAGAATTTACAGCATGAAATCTATGCAAAATATCACCATTTTGGAAATAGTAAAAACCTGATTCCAGTGCAATTATTATAAAAAATCCTACTAATAAATGGATGAATTCAATTTTAATTTTTTTGTTATAAAGCATATATATAACAAGAGGTAAAGCCAGGAAAAGTGCGTTTTCTCTAATGAGGTAACCAATCCCAATAAACAAACCTGATAGAAGATAATAAATCCATTTATTATCTTTTTCTCCTTTCAAAAAACAAAAAATTCCCAATCCTGTGAAAAAAGTGAATGAAACACAGGGAAATAAATGGCTTGCATAAATGACCTCTAAAGGGAAAAATGCCATCAGAAATGCTGATAGTAAAGCTATCCGTTCATTAAAAATCATTTTTCCAAAATAATAGATTAATATTATATTGCCAAGTGAGCATATAAGGGAAAAAAGAACCAAAGAAATATCACTAACACCAAATAAAAAGAAAGAAATGGCTGTGGGAATCACCATGCTTAATCTTAGCCCCCATTGGTTATCTCCCGGAGTAAAATCACCAATACAAAATCTATAGGCTTGTGCCATATAATGTTTATCGTCTCCTTGTACATAACCACTAAAAAAAACTAAACGCAGGGCCAAGCCGAATAAAACAATAAGAATAATAAATATTTTTGAATATTTGTTTAACTGATAGGAAATTGCTTTTTGAGTGTTTTGGGTATTATATCCATTTGTGTCCATTGTGAGAATATTTTACCACAAATTTTATCCTTTGTCAACAAAAAATTGTAACTATTCACCGCACAGACGCAGAGGAACAGAGAAAAAAGGATTTAAATTAGATTGTGGATACCGGATAGATTTTTTAGTTGAAGAAAAAGTTATCGTAGAATTAAAAGCAGTCGAGCAACTACTTCCGATTCACGAAGCTCAACTTTTAACCTATCTAAAAATGATGGTAACTATTCACCACGAAGGGTACGGAGAGCACGAAGTGAAATTTGATGAATTATCGAATAGAGTCATTGGATGCGCTATAGCGGTGCATCGAACTCTTGGGCCAGGTTTGCTTGACACCGTGAAGAGTGATAATTCACAATTGACAATTCACCATTCACCATTATTAAGGAAATTTAGGGGAAAAATTGTGAATGGTGAATTGTGAATTGTGAATAGTTACAAATAATGAATAAAAGGATAGGTTTATTGATCAATTTTAATGTTTCTGTTCTAAGAGATGGAATTAAGCGTATAGCCAATAGATTTTAATTTTTTCTCTGTGTCTGTGCGTCTCTGCGGTGAATAGTTACGCATAAAATAACTATTCTCAAGAATTTTTTTGACAAATGGATGATTTTGTGATATGATAATAAGTGTTTGGGGCTCAAGGGATAAGTATTAGATGTTAGGTATCAGCTAGTGTGGTGTTGAGTAAGTTTTGCACGGGGCATCATCAGGTTTCGTAACATGCAAACGGATAATTGGTAATTGGTAACTGGTAATTGGTAATTGGTAACTGGTTAAATAGTTTCGTCCTGAGATCAGCCAAACGGTATTTATACTTTAGAGAGGCATATTTTGTGATTTCCTGTTAC
>JBFLXS010000406.1 GCA_040755795.1 bacterium
AAAAAATGATTATTGATTTGCATATACATACCTTGATTGGTTCGCATTGCAGTGTGATTGATATTAATGAACTTATTAATTACGCTAAAAGGATAAAATTAGATGGTATCTGCATCACCGACCATGATAGTATTGATGGAATATGGCAATCCAAAAAAATAGGAGAGGAACAAGGAATTAAGGTCTTTGGAGGCATAGAGGTTTCGACAAAAGAAGGGCATGTTCTCGTCTTTTCCCAAAACATAGATGAGATAAAAAGAGATATTTATGTAGTCGATTTAATTTCTATGGTGCACGAAAAGGGGGGTGTCGTCATCCCGGTACATCCTTTTAGAAGAGGGGTACCCTGCCTGGGTAATAAGATATATGAAATTTCAGGTTTTGATGCTATAGAAATATTAAATGGTAATTGTACACAAGAGATGAACATAATTGCCTGGTTAGCCAGTATTAAATTAGGACTCGCCAGTGTAGGTGGAAGTGACGCCCATACCTTAAGTCAGGTGGGAAAATATGCAACGATGTTTGAGGCTAATATTAAAAGTGAAGAGGAATTGATTAATGCGATAAAATCAGGTAATTATCAAGCAGTAAAATGGTCAGTGTAGCCAGTTTCAGGCGTTTAATTCCAAACTCCATAATTCATTTTGCCACATAATCACAGCATCTTCTTTGGTATCTGCATAATACTCTTTGCGTAAAGCAACGGCAATGAATCCAAATTTAGCATAAAATTCAAGAGCCGCTGTGTTAGATGCTCGGACTTCTAATGTTGCTCTTTTAGCCCCTAATTGTCGAGCTAAATTAAGCAGATATTTCATTATTTGTGTTCCGATACCCTGCCTTCGGAAATCAGGATGGATGGCTATATTCACCAGATGCGCCTCATCTACTACCAGCCAGAATCCGCCATAGCCAATTATTCTCTGGTCAAGTTTAGCCACCATAAAGTAAGAATCATCTCTTTCCCTGACTTCCGACAGATACAATCTTTGGCTCCAGGGGTTAAGGAATGATAGATTTTCTATCTCTAACACTTGATTGATGTCTTCTTCTTTCATTGGTGAAATAGTTATAGGAATCATAATAGTATTGCTACCATTAATATCGACAAATTCATTCCATCTCTTTAATTTCTTAACCTGTTCCACAAGTTTTACTGGACAAATATGGTCATACTGGAGAGCGGAGTCCATTGCAAAATTCCAAATCACAAATTCCAAATTACAAATAAATTCCATAACCGTTCAGGGCTATACATTAGAAGTGTAAACAAGGAGAAATGGGGAAAAGGGAGAATTGGAGAAATGGCTCAAACTTTTTCTTGCTCCACCCTTCAGACATTAATCCTGGTGTCGTGTTGAGTAAGTTTTGCACGGGGCATCATCAGGTTTCGTAACCTGCAAACGGATAGTTACCAGAATCAAATTCCGTGCGTTATTTGTTCAACACGACACTAACTTTTGATGGACATTAATACAGGCATTAATAATCCTATCACTTAACTCTTCTTTTCTCACTTCTCCATCTTCTCCCTTTCTCCTTATTTTTATCCTACCTGAACTCTTACAATTTTTTTAATAATATCTCCCTCTCTCCTTAATCTCCACATCTCCTTTTGTTACACCACCTGAACGCTTACAGAATTTAAGGCAATGGCATTCCCTAAATCCTCTTTTTTTTCAACTAATTCAACTGTAAATGCCTGTCGGGCGGGCATATCAAAGACATTGACCAAACCAATAAATATACATAAGCCTATTATCTGCCAAATCTGGATATTTCCTGTTAGAACAAGAAACGCCAGCATTAAAGCCTGAATCATAGACAGGATTTGAGTTACTATCAAGATGTGATGGCGGCTATATCTGTCAACCAATACCCCAGCGATAAAACCAAAAAGCAAGGTAGGAATTTGACCGGCAAAACCCACTAATCCCAATAACAAGGCTGAATTAGTTAGGCGATAGACCAACCAACTCATCGCTATTCCCTGCATCCAGATGCCAATCAGGGAGATACTTTGACCGGCGAAAAAAAGACTGTAATTTCTATAACGAAATGCTCGAAAAAGCAACTTTAATCCCTTTTCATGGCTAAAAGAATTATTACTCATACCTACTCATTCAAAAAAGATTGTAATTAGAACCACATACCTGCCGATGATAAGCATCATTTAAAAGATTTTCTGCGACCAGATAGCTTTTCTTCCTGAAATCCTGTGGGATAAACCGCTTTATTCTATATGCTATTTTGTATTTCTCGCATAAGGCAAATATCTTTTTATGAAGGTTTATAATATAGTCTTTTGTTGGTTCATAGTCACCATCATAAAAATCTGGGTTGTATTTAAAATTGTAGAGTTCTTCGTATCTTTCAATAAGTTCGGGGTATCGCTCTTTGAGGTGTTTCAAAAACCATTTTGCTTGCAAATCACGCATAGTCATTCCACCAGCAATAAGGATATAATCTGCCCCTACCTCTTTACTCTTTTTTACCATTTCCTCTAAAATTTCATCCGAATCGCAAAGATAAGGAACCACAGGAATAAATAAAACGCCAGCCTGGATATTTTCTGTTTTTTCTTTTATTGTTTTTATCATGGCAAATCTTATTTGAGGCAAAGGGGCTCTTTTTTCAAGAAATCTTGCTATCTCAGAATTTGTTGTGGTAATCGTGATAGAGATAGTGCACCAGGTGGTCTGTTTGCCAATTTCCTCTAACAAATCTAAGTCTCGCAAAACTAATCTTGATTTCGTGATGATATGAACAGGATACCTATGTTTCTTTAAAACCTCTAAACATTGCCTTGTATTCTTGAATTTTGCCTCTATTGGTTGATAGGGGTCGCTTGTGCCTGATAGTGCGACCACATCAGGCAATAAGGTTCTTGCATTAGTCAACCTTTTATCAAGCATTAGAGCGGCATCTTTTTTGACAACAATATCATTCTCAAAATCTGTTGGCAGATGATATTTTTCACTTCTGGCATCACAATAAACACAGCCAAACTGACAACCATTATATGAATTAATAGTGTATCTATCCCAGAACCAGCTATCTATGTATTTATTTTTATTTAAGATGGACTTAAACACTTTCACCTGAAAGTAGGAAGTAGAGAGTAGAGAGTAAAGAAAACATCACTCCTTACGCCTATCTCCTTACCTCCCACCTTCTATCTCCTACCTACTATTTTCCCCTGAAAATAGCGAATTAGTGAATTAGAGATTAGCGAATTAGTATAGTATCTCCAGACTCGTATCCTCTGGTGTAGAACAGATATTCCCCCTTAATAAAGGGGGTTAGGGGGTTGTTCTTCCATTATTTTCATCCCCCTTTGTGAGCCCTGGCTCATGTCCGTTTCCCCTGATAAACCATTCCGATTCATCCAACAACTACATTCACTAATTTCTTCGGGACTAAAATGACCTTTTTTACCTGTTTATCTTTAATTTTATTCTCAATCTCCTTAATGGCTAAATTTTTTATTTCCTCTTCTGGACAATCTACCGCAACGGAAATCGTGCCTTTTAGTTTTCCATTTATCTGGATGGGGATAGTGATTTCTTGTTCTTTGATTGCCTCGGGGTCATATTTAAGCCACATTTGGTTAAAGATGCTTGTTTTTTTACCCAGCAGTTGCCACAATTCTTC
>JBFLXS010000407.1 GCA_040755795.1 bacterium
AGCTCCCTGCGTCTCAAATGTAAAGATAGCACTAAATTGGCCTAAATAATCACTCATAGTCATAGTGATAGTTTGAGTAATACCAAAATCTATGGCTATTGCTTCACTTGCATGAAATCCATCACCTTTAACACTTACTATACTCCCTACTGTCCCAGAGGTGGGTGAGACTAAGGTAATCCTTGCCTGCATCACAAAATATGCCTCTGCCTCATCGCCAGAGTTAAGTCCTTTAGCATGAACGGTCAAAGTCCCACATCCTGGCTGTAAATCTACTGTAAATGTGGCAGTAAAAGTCCCATTTCCATCAGTTTGTGCCGTAGCAATTGTCTTAGTTATCCCAAAATCTATGGCTACTTCTTCATTTTGCCCAAATCTATCACCTATTACAGTGACAATTGTACCTACCGAACCAAGGTTAGGTTCTATAAATATACTCGTCGTAGGCTCAAAGATATTAAAATAAGTATAAGCACTTAATTCTGAACTTACTCCAACCGCTTTAATAGTCGTCAGCCCTGTTGGTTGGGAATCAATAGTAAAGGCAACAGAAAAAGACCCTCTTGCATTAGTCAAAGAGGTAGTAATAGTCTTTGTCAGCCCAAAATCTATCCTGATTACCTCTGTCTGTCCAAATCCCACTCCTGTAACTTTAACTATTGTGCCAATTGTCCCTGAAGATGGACTGATAGTTATCTTTTGTTGAGTTAGCGACTTCAATGCTATCCCGGTATCATAAACCATATCATTCCAGGAACCATTTGGCTTCTGATTAGGACGAATATAAGTTAATGCCTCTTTTAAATCTTGTGAGGTTCTTAATTCTGGTTGTCCTAAAAATGCTAATGCTACAATTGAGGTCTCATAGATAGTGCTTCCATCCTTTCCAAAACCACCATCTTGATTTTGTTCTCCTTTTAACCAGTTAGTTCCCTTATAAATAGATGTTTTTATTGTATTTATATCAGTTGGATGAGTAAATATCCCTGCGTCTAATAATTGAACTAAAGAAAGGATGACTTGTGAGGTACAATATATACTTCCTGAGGTTTCAAATGGGCTAAATCGCCAATAGGCATAATTACCTTGAGCATATAATAAAAATTTAAGTATATCTACATAAACTTGAATTCCACTATAATTAGACGCTAATAATGCCATTAGAACAAGGCACGTATCCAATGGACTACCTAAATCATCCTTCTGATACCCAAAATTTTTATAATGACCATTTTTATACGAGACTAAAATATCTGTTAAAGTACCTACCTCTATACCTGCTGAATTCAAAGCTACTATTTTCCGTGCTAAATAATCACAAACATCGAGTTCAGTTGCCTCGATATAATCTATTGCCCGCAAAAGATTGGTCTTAGTCCCTTCTAAATCAAGCAAAGTTTGCGTAATTACACAGGTATCTCTCAACCCGGTAGTATCAGGATT
This sequence comes from bacterium, assembly GCA_040755795.1. Taxonomy (NCBI): domain Bacteria; species bacterium. The sequence continues at coordinate 1,444 of JBFLXS010000407.1, forward strand.
GCCCCACGAATAATCGGTATTCTGGTGGTCATATAACCACTTAACACCATCATTTATCTCAGCATAGCAAAAACTGGAAATAAGGACTACACTTAGCATTAAAAACAATCGTGTCTTGAACATCTTTCACCACCTTCTCCTGAAAATAGTCTTTTCACGCAAAGGACGCAAAGGTAATTTTTTCCCTTATTTCCCTTTGCGTTCTTTGCGTGCTTGGCGTGAAACTTCCTTTCCTCTGAAAAATCCGAACTTGGGATAACCGTAAGAATAGAACACGGATGACACGGATTAGACGGATGAGCACGGATTTTTTATTTTTTAGTAATCGGACTGAGCGGATTAATCGGATTTCTTTTCTGTTTTTTTATCTGCTCAATCGGCTAAATCCACTTACTACTTATTTTCATTCTCCTTTGTGCCCTCTCCCTGCTTTCGTGGTCTGCCTCTACTTAAATACTAATTTCCCAAATGTCTCTGGCTTGTTCCATTTTAGGTCAGATGAGGCAAGTAATGTATCTTGTTCTGGTTTTGCTTTGTTGTCTGTATCGCTTATGACCAGACTAAATCCTATTGCCTTATTTTTTTGACCGTCTATTCCTAAATTAGCCAGTGGTATTTTTGCCTCAAGATTATAGCCTGTTTTTGTCTTTATGCTGGCTATTTTTATACCTCTAAGCATATCTTGCTTTTGTTGGTTTGATAATTTTGGTAGCCAAACTAATATTTCTGGGACTATTTTCTCAAAATCTCCAGGAGATAGACCAAATTGATATATTCCTTTTGGTGTTTCAAACCAAAGCTCAAGATGGTCGCCTTTGAGAATATTATCTCCTGTAAATGGCTGGACAAAATTATCATCTTTTACCGCAATGGCTAAATATAGGTTTTTATCATCTCCTTGCACCATAGCCAGAGCAGATAAATCTTCTTCTCCTTGCCAATTAGATAGTTTATAGATAACATCTTCCTTTTTATTCATAGATATTTTCTTAACATCTCCCCATCCCTTTTCACTTAAAATGCTATCAATAACTATATTCCCCTTCACTTTTGTTACCTCAAAAACCTCTCCATCCCTCCTTTTTCCCATCTTCCCGATTATCCCTTTCTTAGGTGCAGACTGAAGTTCTGGTGGTAGAGTTAAGATAAAAATCCCTGCCGCGGATTTCGGCCTTTCATAAGGTCCTGTAATATCCTTCACACCCACAAAGATAATCTCTTTACCATTTGGTGACCAATCTGGACAGTTACCTCCTAAACCAGTTGGTAAGACTAATTCAGTTGGATTACTACCATCAACATTGATAATTATTATTGAACTATTATAATTCTCGTAATGCTTCCCTACTTTAGTATAGGCAATCTTAGAGGAGTCTGGCGACCAGGAAGGAGCATATTCTCTCTCTGCCTTTCCATCTGTAGTGACTCGAACTGGATTGGTACCATCAGAATTAATGAGCCAAAGATTATCTTTGTTAATTAAAGCAATTTTTTTACCATCTGGAGACCAGTCTCCTTTGGTTCCTCCTATAGCACTTGGAATTCTTATTTCGCTCCAGTCCTCTACATTAATACAATAAATATGATCACTAACATATACTAATATTTTCTTTCCATCAGGAGACCACTTAGGAGATAACCGACGAAACTCTTCTTTAAAAGTAGTCAATTGTTTCTTATTTGACCCATCTACATCCATCTTCCAAATTTGAGGAATACGATCCTCCTCTTTCCTTAAGCTAAACACAATTTGTGTCCCATCTGGTGAAAAATCTGGCTCTCGTCCATCCCCGTCCGCAGGAGTATCTGTCTCATAGGGGTAAGTTAGGCAAGTTCCACTCCCTGTAATTAAATCTTCAAAAACTATCACTCCGTAAAGATAATTTAGGAGTATAGTATAAAGTATCTTTGTTCCATCAGGGGAATAGGTAACATAAGTAGGACTTGAAAATTCACACTCGATTGGTAGAACTTCCTTAATATCTTTGGCTGGAATTATTACCTTTTTAGGGGTAAATGCATAAGTATAACTACTCACAATGATAATCACTAAACTTAACAAACTTCCTGTTATTTTGTTAACCATCTTTATCATCCTCCTTAAACTCCTGAATTATGGATATTACTTATGGGTCTAATATCCCTAACCACTCAGTTACATGATTATAATAAGCTTGAGGTATTTCAAGTTCTTCAAATAGATCAAAAAGTGCC
>JBFLXS010000408.1 GCA_040755795.1 bacterium
CAATAGCAGTAGATGGGAAGTATATTTGGTTTGGGACATGGTATGGTGTATCACGATATGATAAGGAAACCGGTAGTTGGATAACTTTTAAGAGACAAAATAGTGAGTTAGTGGATAATGATATTCATTCAATAGCAGTAGATGAAAAATATATCTGGTTTGGGACATGGGATAGAGGTGTATCACGATATACTAAAGGAGGGGATGTGATTTATGAAAAAGAGTATGAGATAACCTGTTTAGAATCAGTAATAAATATTGGTACTTTAAGTAGTGCAGGCAAACTATATATCGAAGGAGTACTTACCTCAGATAAAAATCAGAAAATAGCTATAGATATGAATTCATTCTATATATTTAAGTCAAATTTATACCTGACATTTGATACTGATAAAAAGGTGTATAAACCTAATGAGTTGATTACTATATCCGGAACTTTAACAAATAAAGGAGAGAATATAGAAACAGGTGAGTTAGAGTTAAAGGTAAAAGATGGAGATGTAATATTCAGGACGCCAATTAATCTTGTAGCTAACAGTAGTTATAGTTTCATGGCTACTACTACGGCTAATTCATCTTTTGTCTTAGAATGTATGATAAACGATGTGAAGGTGATAGATTATATTCTGGTAGAAAAGACAAAAGTTAATGTAGAGATAATTACAAAAGAGGCATTAACAAGAGGAACAAATACACTAATCATAAGGTTAAATAATATAAGTCAAGTTGATGTAGTCATCAGTCACTGGTCATTAGTCATTAGTGATATGCATAAGGAGTTTGCAACAATTAGTATTCGAGGATTAGAATCAAAGGTAATTGAGGTTAATTACCAGTTACCAGTTACCAGTTACCAATCAGACTATGCTACAATTACCTTAGTTTTATCAGGTAATGTAAGCGGGACTTATACTAAACAGGTAGAGTTTGGAGAACGGGTAGAGTTAGAAGTAGTACCAGAGTTGGTTTATCCGGTGGGGTATCTGGAGATACCGTTTGAGGTAGTAAATAGGGGTAAATTAGATTCGGAGTTTCCTGCGACATTTACGATATTCACCACATTCACCGCAGAGACGCAGAGGCACAGAGAAATGACAAATTCCAAATCTCAAATATCAAATTCCAAACAAATTCCAAATTCCAAATCCCAAATTACCCAATTACTCAATTACCCAAGTATCCAATTACCCACCTGGTGTAAAGCAATTCCGAAGGTAGTGGTCAGTGATCAGTGGGCAGTGAACAGTAGTCAGAAGACAGAGGACAGAGGACAGAAGTTAGGAAGGATGATTTCCCCCGAGTCCCGAGCCCCGAGTCCCGAGCCCCGAGTTTGGACAGAGGACACCAGCCCCCAGAGACCAAATCCCCCGGTTACCAAATCTTCACTCGCCCCTATCATCTCACAAGTTGCCCCTAATTCCATCATTCTTGCTTGTAAATTCTATGTTCCAGCAGGTGGCACGATTACTGGTAGTCTGGTATTTGAATTAGTTGAAGGCAACTATGCATTATCTTATGATTATTTTAGAAGAACAGACTCATGTAATTTTAAGGTAGCAAGTGAAAATATTGCTAAAATCTCATCCCTAATTCTCTATCCCTCATCCCTTACATTTGAGGTAGGAGTAGAGAATTTAGGCTCAAATGAATTTAATGGGGAATTGAATTTTGATACTCTGTTTTATCAGACAAAGACAACTATAAATTTAGATGCAGGCAAAAGTGCTACTTATACATTTAGTCTGATTCAGGGGACTCAAGCTGCCAGGGGAACGGACTCTGCCATTTCAAGGATTTTGTATGATGGGAATGAAATAGATAAGAAGGAGATAGTATTTAGTTTAGAGCCAGGGTTTGAGATTGTGGATGTTAGTCATTTGGAACTATCAGTTGGTAAAGAAGGAACGATTGCAGTTAGAGTTAAGAATGTGGGTAATGCAGTTGGAGAGGCAAAGATAAAGGTAAAGTTATTGGATTTGTTGGATGAGGAACAGGTGATATGGTTAGACCCAGAAAAGATGGGGACTTTAAATTTCAGGTTACTTGTACCTGAGAATTTTGAGGATGGAACTTATTCTTTAGTGGCGAGTGGTGAGTGGTCAGGGGCGAGTGGGGAAAAATTAACTACTGAAACCTTAAGTTTTATTAGGATAGTAGGGATAAGGATTGATGTAGAGGCAAGTTTGGATAAGGAGTGTTATGAGGAAGGAGAGTTGGCTACTTTTACATTAAAGGTAACAAATCTAAGTGATGCAGGTTTAGGCACATTAAACCTATTGGCAAAGGTAAAATTCAACGATTATGCAGAAACAAAAACAATTACATTAGGTTATTCACAACAGGCTGGAGTCCTATTTTACCTACCAATCCATCATACTGGTCAAAAACTTAACTTTGGGATTTATTCAGAAAATGATAGAGCCATCTGGCTTGATGCGATTTATGTTCGAGAAAAAGGAACAATTACGATAATTTCGGATAAGCAGATATACAATCAAAGTGGGACTGTAACATTAACAGTTATCTCACAGGAGGCAGGGACTGTGAGTTTGACTACACCAGGAGAGCCAACTACGGGGACGATTGTATTTGATGAACAGGGGAGTAAAACTTTTACATTTAAGCTGCCAGATAACATGCTCACAGGTACCTACTATATCCATTATCACTCATCCCTCATCCCTTCTCCCTCATCCCTTGCATTTGATGTGCGAGGGATAGAGGCAGTAATAAAAGAGGCAAGTTTTGATAAAGCAGGGTATTCGTTTAATGAGGGATTTAAGGTGAAGATGAGTGTAGTAGTGAGTGAAGGATTTGAAGGGATGATAAAGGCATGGATAGATGAAGGAGACAATTGGATTAAGGTCTATGAGAAAGATGAGAGATTTGAAAAAGGAAGGCAGGTCTATGAAATAGCAAGTAATACAACGACATCAAACCGACAAACATTAATCTATGGTCTATACTTAGGAACACATACATTAGTTACATCCGGGAGAAAGGAGATAAGTATCTACAACATTCCTGAAGAAATGGGTAAGATTATCGAGAAGGAAGGGCTAAAGGTAGAAATAATGCCATCTGCACTAAGTAAAAACGCCTTGTTTGATTTTTTTAAGGCAACACAATATCCATTACCACCAGTCGGGATACAGCCAATAGGGTGTTATGAGTTTGTTATTTATGATAAGGATGTAGAGATAAAAAAAGATATAAAGGTAACATATTTTTATGGACAAGAAGGCATAGAGTATGATATAATAGAAGATAGTTTAAAGGCATATTATATCAGGAATGGGGAGTGGGAAGTAGTCAGTAGCCAGAAATTGGATAAAGTGAATAATAAGTTAATATTTTATTTACCACATTTATCATTGGTAGGTATAGGAGCAGAAAAAAGCAAGCCGTTAGCCGAATTAAAAGCCTATCCCAACCCGGCAAGGGAGCAAGTAACTTTTGGTGATAACTTACCAGCTACAATAATGGTAAGGATATTTAATATAGCAGGTGAAGAGGTATATGAATATGAGGGAGTAAGTAGTAGTGGTAAATGGCTCTGGAAGCTCCAGAATAAAGATAATGAGAAAGTAGCCAGTGGGATTTATATTTATGTGATTAGTAGTTCTGAAGGAG
>JBFLXS010000409.1 GCA_040755795.1 bacterium
TAATGACCCTCTGGGTTATCTTTTGGGACTCCAAAATGTCAAGAGAAACAAAAAGATGGCAAGAAATGAGGTAACACAATGCCACGCACCGTAAATATAGCCTTAAGTTCTACGCAACGCTCTCAATAAAAACGATGAAAAAAATGAAAAATTTCTGTTGACAAATTGAAATAATTATGGTATATTAATGATACGATAATAAAAATAATCAAATAAAGGAGTGTGAAAAAATTATGATGAAAAAAATTTTAGGATTAATGGGGATAGGAATTTATTTAGGAGTTGCTATACCATCTTTTGCATTAGACTTAGAATGGAAAACTAAGGCACCGATGCTTAACGGACGATATGGTTTATCTGCCGCTACTCTTAATGGTAAGATTTATGCGATTGGGGGAGATGGAGGTCTAAATGTTGTTGAGGAATTTGACCCAAGTATAGGACCAAATGGCACCTGGTCGACTAAAGCACCTATGCCTACGGGACGATATTTTTTAGCAGCGGCTACACTTAATGGTAAGATATATGCTATGTAATTTTGAAATGAAAAATGTAAAATTAAAAAGTGTTAGAGATGCATCCAAAGGAACAGAAAATGGATGCATTTTTTTTGTTTGCAATTAAGTTGAAATTATGGTATGATTCTTATGAGGTAATTCAATGGGTAAAAGGAAAAAGAAGTTAAAAGAAGAAAGTAAACATAAACAGAAGAGACAGGAATTTTCTTTTAATCTGCCAAAGTTTCTCTTGCCAAAAGATGAGGTGATTGTAGAAAGGCCTTTTTGTAAAGCAGATTTGTTGGCTATTGCAGGACTGTTAGTTTTAGTATTTATCTTCTTTTTTAAAGCGGCTACTTTACAAGGGGTGTTTATTACTGGAGACCTATCAAGAAGTGATATTTGGAGTATAAATTACCCTTTTAGACACTTTTTAGGTGAATGTTTAAAAAAAGGAATACCACCTTTATGGACACCGGATATTTATTGTGGCTTTCCGATATTTGCAGAAGGAGAGATGGGGGGATATTATCCTTTAAATGTTATCTTATTTTACTTCCTGCCTACCTATATAGCCTATAATTACAGTATTATACTTAACTTCTTTTTAACCAGCCTTTTTATGTTTTTCTATGCTCGATCTATCAATCTAAGTCCATTTGCTTCTTTTATAGCAAGTTTTTCCTTTTCTTTTGGTGGATTCTTTGTTACCCACCTAAAACATACTAATATGATAAATGCCGCCTGTTGGTTACCTTTAATGTTTTTCTTTGTGGAAAGATTCTTTAAAAAAGGCAATTTTATCTATCCTATCTTATGTGGATTAGTATTTGGTATTCAAATATTAGCCGGGCATTTCCAGATAGCCTATTATTCTATACTTGGAATATCTATGTATTTTATCTTTAGGCTTGGTTCAAAATTATTTCCTTTTTTGATAGATAAAAAGAGATTTAAAAATGTAAGCTTTAAAAAGTTAGTCATACAATTTTCGGTAGCTCTATTAGTAATATACATAATTGGTGTGAGTTTATCTGCGGTGCAGATATTACCTACAAAAGAACTGACTGAACTTAGTTATCGTGCAGAGGGAATAAGTTTTAAGTCAGCTACTATGTATCCATATCATCCAAAAAACCTAATCACATTTATATTCCCTTACTGGTTTGGGGATTATGCAAATGCAACATATCCTGAGAAGATTGAGAGAGAAGAGGTAGTATTTTGGGAAAATTGTGGTTATGTAGGAGTAATTACATTATCTTTGGCTTTTTTAGGGCTGATTATGTTTTTTTTAAGAAGAGGTGAGATAAGATTTTTTACTTTACTTCTTATTTTTTCTATCCTTATTGTCTTTGGAAAGTATAGTCCAGTGTATGAATTTATATGGAATTCTTTACCGGGCATGAAATTCTTTCGATTTCATAATAGGTTCTTATTATTTGTAAGTTTTAGTCTATGTATATTGGCTGGGTTTGGGATAAAGTTTCTCCTATCAAAGATAAAAAAAGGGGCAGCCACACAAAGATTTCTTAAGATAATTATATGTTTAGTGGTAATCTTTGACTTATTTAAATTTGGAATACATCATAATCCTATTATATCTCCTAATATCTGGTTAGCAAAACCAAAGACAGTTGAATTTTTACAAAGAGATAAAACCTTTTATCGAATACATAATTTTGGTGCTGATTCATCTTGGTGGATGATTTATTTATTATCTAAAGGATGGAAAGATAATTTAAATCTATATGTCAATCATCGAGAGGTATTACAACCAAGTTTTAATATGGTATTTCGTATTTCAAGTGTAGAAGGATGTCCAGAGTTTACTCCAAAAAGGCTTAATAAAATCTTTTATTTCTTTTATAACGAAGAAAATGTGAATACCTACGCTCGAAAACAAGGAAAGTATAAGGATATTGTAAGATTTGCATTACCTAAACCGCAATTTACTAAGTTATTAAGTATTCTAAATGTAAAATATATCCTTACATTTTGGGAGATGAAAAGCCCTGCACTTAAGGAATTATTTAATATCGATTTTAAGAAGGAGATGATACCTGTAAGGGTTTATGAGAATAAAGAGTTTGTGCCAAGAGTTTATGTAGTCCCTAATGCAAAGGTAATTAAAACTGAGGGAGGAGTCGAAGCAGAGATTATTAGTTCTCAATTTAATCCCAATGAATATATAATTGTGGAAGAAGATATAAATTTTAATGGTTCTGAATCTATAGAAGGTTCTAAAGTAGAAATAACTAAATATTCACCACTTGAAGTAGTTATAGAGGCTAATATGACTAATTCTGGCTTCTTAGTCTTAGCAGATACATATTATCCTGGTTGGAAGGTATTTGTAGATGGTAAAGAGGATAGAATCTATCAAGCAAATTATATTCAACGAGCAGTACTACTTGAAAAAGGAAAACATAATGTTAGATTTATCTATGACCCGATATCATTTAAAATAGGTGCATTAATCACTCTTGTTACTATATCCTTAATTCTTATTTTGCTCATAATTGCTATTAGAAAAATTAAGCAAAATTAAAAATTTAAAATTTTTTGATTGACAAATTTAGATGATTATGATATATTTATCATAAATCTTAAAAAAGGAGTGATGAAGTAAAATGAAGAATAAAATTTTAGGGATTATTGCGGTAACTATTTATTTAGCAGCTACTACACAAGTCTTAGCCCTTGACCTTGAATGGAAAACTAAAGCTCCTATGCCTACTGCACGGGATAGTTTAGCAGCAGCAGTACTTAATGGTAAGATATATGCTATTGGGGGACAAGAAGGAGAAGGAGGTAAGAAATTAAATGTAGTAGAGGAATTTGACCCAAGTATAGGTCCTAATGGTACCTGGACGACTAAAGCACCTATGCCTACGGGACGATATTTTTTAGCAGCGGCTACACTTAATGGTAAGATTTATGCTATGTAATTTTGAAATGAAAATTGAAAAATGTAAAATTATTCGACCTGTATGGTTAGAAATTATCAACAATGATAAGGGACAAGACTAAAGGTAAGGAGAGATTTTGTCGATATTAATGGTAGCACAATAAAAAAGGAGGGCTACCAAATGGGAAATTATAAGATT
>JBFLXS010000410.1 GCA_040755795.1 bacterium
ATTTCGCAGACTCCAGGATTGATGTCCGAAGGGTGGAGCAAGAAAAAGTTTGAGCCATTTCTCCAATTCTCCCTTTTCCCCATTTCTCCTTGTTTACACTTCTAATGTATAGCCCTGAACGGTTACCCATTTTTCTATCTCAGATTATCCGCAACTATTTTACCATTATCCATCTTTATATAATAATTAAACATAGATGAGGCAAGTAATTGGGAATGGCTAATGACAAATATCTGGTCAAATGTTTGCATTATCTCTCCCTGGGTCAGAAGGTAAATTAGTGCCTGAGCACGCTCTACATCAAACGAACTTAATGGTTCATCTAAAAATATAAATGACGGGGCAATTCCTTTTTCTTGCGGTAAAGTAGCAATGGCAAAAGCCATCCGTAAGGCTAATGAGAATTGGTCTTTTGTTCCACCACTAAAGATATTCTTTGCACACCAACGCATCGCCCGTTCGTCCCAAACCTTAATTTTATAATCCTCCGTAATATCTGCATCGTGATACCTATCACAGGTAAGTAAAGGCAGTATCTTTTGCATATTTCGGATAGTATTGGGCAATACCCTGGCGACTATATTGTTTCTTGCCGTAGTCAAGATTTGTTCAGCTAAAGTCCGTATTTTAAGACTATTGCTTAAATCCTGTATCTCTTTTTCACATTGAGTAACTTCTAACCTGACATTTTCAAGATGTAATTCTCTGGCTAACTTTTCTACATGGGTTCTAATGTAACCGATTTTAGCCTCTATATCCTCTTTTTCTTTAATCAGTGTCGGCTCATACTGGACTTGCAGACGGCTATATTTAAATGCCTTTTTAATCTGGTTTGGGAAATTTTGCATTTCGTTTTCTAATTCAGTTTGAGTTTTTTGTCTTAGGCTAATTTCCCCGCGATAAGCATCTATCTGGCTTTGAAGGGTCTGAAATTCTTGAAGTGTTTTTTCTTCTTGAATTTCATTAATCTCTGCTATAACCTTGTTTTTTAGACGAGGATAGTCTCTTAAACTTAAATCTCTTGAAATCTGTGGACTTGAGGTATAAATTGTGTTTATTTCATCTTTAAGTTTTGTTACAATCTCCTGGTGTTGGCTAATTTTTTCCCAAAACTGCTCTTTTTTACTCACATCTTGTAAATCCCTTTTTACCTCCGTTAATAATTGATTATATTCTGCCAATAATTTCTCACGGTCTAAAATTACTCCTAAATTCTTTGCTTTTTGGTGTAATTCAGGTTTGAATTTATCAATTATTTTACTCAGTTTATCCTTGCGGATGATAGATTTTTCTTTATCCTTTAATTTTTCTTCCTCATTGAGTTTATTCAGTTCTTGTTTGTAATTTTCAAGCACATTCTTTGATAACGAAACAACACTTTCCTGTCCAGCAATATCTTTAGTTATTTTAGAATAATCTTCTTTTACTTGTTGAATATCAAACCCTTTTAGATTTTCTGATAAATCATTGATTAAGACATCTGCATGAGTAATATCTTCTGGTATGGATAAGTTTAATTTAAGCAATCTATCTTCATATTCAGTCAATTTTGTCTCATCCTGTTCGTTTTTGTCTCTGGTGCTTTGCCTTTGTCCATCTAATCGTAAAATCTCATCTTCTAAATCTCGTATCTGCAGGGATAGTCGATAAATAATCTTCTTCTGATTTTTAATATTGATAAATCCTGAAAATAAAGCCGACAGGGTAATTACCACCATAATTATTCCCACTGCCAACAATCCATTTATTAAACTAATAATTAATGAAATGATACTGACTATATTTATGCCGATAGAGGTAAAGAGTGTTTTTTTATAGCGGTGGTCTGCATTAGTTTTTTCTTGTTGTTTTATATCCTTTTGGGAATTTATTTCCTTTTCCTTCTGGTTAATTATTTCAAGGGCAGAAAGAGTATATTGGGCTCGACGCCAATTTTCTAATGCCTCTTTTTCATTTATTGATTTTAGTTGTTGGACAAGGGTCTTTTCTTTTTCCAGACTTAAGTTTAACTTTTCCTGTTTTTGTATAAATTTTGTTTCTTCAAGGTTAATTGTCCCTTTTAATTTTTTAATCTGCTCTAATTCCTTATCAAGGGAAATACCTTTTTCCTTCTCAAATTTAAGCAGGTCCTCTAATTTATTAATTCGGGCAAGCCTTTTACTTAAACAAAGAATTTCATTCGTCAATTTTTTTCTAACCGGGACTTTCCCGTTTAATGCCTCTAAATCGTGAACCTGCTTTTTAAGATTATTGATTTCAGCCTCTTGTTCTTTAATCTGAGTTAAATTAGAGATAAGTTTTTCAAGATGGTTTTGTGTTTTTTTTAGTTCCCCTACCCTATTTATTTTCTTTTCTAACTCTATTTTTTGAGGCTCAATAAGTTTAATAGATTTGAATAACCTTTTTATATTGGTGGTCTCTTCATTAATTTTTTGTTTAAGTTTAATCAGGTTAATGAGTTGAAGTTTACTATCTATCCTTTTCTTTGCATCCAGAGTTTTATGTAGTTCAATCTGTTTTAATTTTGCTAATTCTAATTTTTGGAGTTTATGTTGGAGGTCTTTTTCTTCATCGCGTCGGACTTTAAATCTTTGCTCTAATTCTAATAGTCGGTCAAGATTAAGTAATTTCATTAATGACTTTTCGCGTTGTGATTTATCAAGTCCTTCTAATTTATCCAGTTTTTTTTGCTCGACAAAACAGCTGTTCAGCAAAGCATCTCCATCTAAACCTAATTCTAACATCAATCGTTCATTCACGGGTATATTTTTAGTGATTACCTCATCACCAATATTTAGTTTCCATTGATTAGGGGAATTTAGATTAAGGATTCTATCGATGGTTAATATTCTATCTCGGATTTCTACCTGCAGTTGGATATATGCGGATTTAGAATGGTAATTAATTAATTCCACAAGGCTTCTTCGCTCACTAACCAATGCTTCACCAAATAAACCAAAATAAATCGCCTCAAATAAAGTGCTTTTACCCGATTCATTCAATCCTTCAATAAGGAAGCTACCTCGTTGCGGAAAGGTAATCTCAATATCTTTTAATTGTTTAAAATTATCTGCAATTAATTTTTTAATTTTTATCATAATTTTGCCAGTTTTTTCCCTAATTTAACTGCGTCTTCTTTTTTCCCTTCAATTTTGGCACGGTTAATCTTCTGGTTATTCGGGGAAACAATTACGCTCTCAAGTTTTAAAATATCACCTTCTATACACCCTAATACTCCTATTGGGATTTGGCAGCCACCACCTAATTCTTTAAGGAAGGACCTTTCAGCTATTACCGCCAGGGAGCTTTCTTCATCATTCAAATTACTTACTATTTCTTTTATTTCTGTGTCATTTTTGCGTATCTCTATGCCTAATGAACCCTGTCCAGCCGCAGGTAAAATAATATCGGTGGATAAAAATTGGGTGATTTTAGAATGAAGATTTGTCCGAATACAGCCGGCGGCGGCGACAACTATTGCATCTACAGAGTTTAATTTTTTTATTCTTGTATCTAAATTACCTCGTAAATCGACAATCTTTAAATCCTGACGATAATAAATAAGTTGTGCCTTTCTTCTTGGACTACTTGTGCCAATTA
>JBFLXS010000411.1 GCA_040755795.1 bacterium
TATCAGGTTATCGGTAAAGAGCAAGCAGTAGCCTGCTATCTCAAATTACCGATTACTGATTACCTGATTACCGATTACTTTAAATAATCACAATTTATACCCCAGTGGAGTATAGTTTCGTCCTGAGCTCAGCCGAACGGTATTTAATTACCAGTTACCAATCACCAGTTACCAGAATTAAATTCCGTGCGTTATTTGTTCAACACGACACTAGGGAGGCGAGAGATGTATCAAATAAAATTACCCGTATTTGAAGGACCGTTTGATTTATTATTATATTTGATACGCAAAGACGAGATTAATATCTATGATATTCCTATTGCTAAGATTACTAAACAATATCTGGAATATTTAAGTCTAATGGAGTCTTTAGATTTAGAGGTAGCCTCTGAATTTCTGGTTATCGCCGCCCTGCTACTATCTATAAAGTCAAGAATGCTTCTTCCTAAATCTCAAGTATTTGAAGGTGAGTCTGAAGAGGCAGAAGACCCAAGATTAGAGTTAGCTAAAAGACTTACAGAATATAAAACATATAAAGAGCTGGCTGGTAAATTTGAACAAAGACTGGATTTTTATCAAGGAATATTCACTCATCCTCATCACTTAGAGATAGAAGAGGATACTGAACTAATAGAATGTGACCTGTTTGAACTTATTAAGGCATTCCAGAAGATACTAAAAGAAAAAGATGGGAAAATGGAGATAACCGTGGACGATACTTCTCTCGAACAAAAAATGGCGTATCTGCAGAATTTGTTAGATGACAATGAAAAAGTCTCTTTCTTGAATTTATTTAAGGGAACAAAGATGAAGATAGAGGTAGTCATTACCTTTTTAGCCCTTTTAGAACTTATAAAATTAAAAAAGGTTTATATTCGTCAACATCGGTTATTTTCCGATATTTGGATATATAGGATATGAAAGATTATTCAAAAGCCAAAAAGATAATTGAGGTATTATTATTTGTTGCGGCAGAGCCGTTGTCCATAGATAAGATTAGTCAAATATTAGAGATGAAAGGTTCCCAGGTGCAAAATTTAATCTTTGAGTTAAAAAAAGAATACTGGGAAGACCAAAAAGGGATTGATATTATTGAAATAGCCAACGGCTATCAGATGTGCACTCGTTATGAATACTCACCCTGGATTAACAAACTAAAAAAACAACGAAAAGAAAACAAACTATCTACCTCTGCATTAGAATCTCTGGCCATAATCGCCTATAAACAACCAATTTCAAAAATAGAAATAGACAGTATCCGTGGGGTAAATTCAACTGGTGTCCTTCAAACATTATTAGAGAAGAAATTGATTAAAATCGTTGGTCGAAAAGAGGTCCCTGGCAAACCACTGCTTTATGGCACAACCGTAGAATTTTTAAAAATCTTTGGACTACCTAACCTATCGGCATTACCACAAATTGATGAAGTGATTGGAAAAGAGCTCAATCTGTAATGCCGTGTATCCACATAATTGAAATCTGTAACCGTTCAGGTGGTAATTTACCGCAGAGACGCAGAGAAAAACAGAGGGGAAAATATCTTTTTTTTTTCGTGTTTTTCGCGTTTTTCGGTGTTTAAAAAGGTTTAAAAACAGTTAGTCGAAAGTAAGCATTAAAAGATTAATAAACAACGAAAAACCCGAAATGCACAAAAAAAAAGGAAATTTCTGTCTCTGGTGAATAGATTTTAATTTTTTTCTCTGCGTCTCTGTGGCATCTTGCGGTGAACGGTTACTGAAATCTTAATTTCTCATGCCTTTGTGGCGAAATAGGAACAAATGCATACAAATACTAAATATTTACTTTCTAAAAAAGTAGGCAAGGCGATTAAAGATTATGATATGATTCAAGATGAGGATAAGATTATCGTTGCGGTCTCCGGCGGTAAAGATAGTTTGACTTTACTTGAGATACTACGAGATAGACAACGATATGCACCGATTAAATTTGAACTTCTCCCGGTTCATATC
The DNA here is from genome assembly GCA_040755795.1 of bacterium. Lineage (NCBI taxonomy): Bacteria > bacterium. The sequence continues at coordinate 1,971 of JBFLXS010000411.1, forward strand.
AAAATAGACTTTCAGAATATAGATGTTGCCAGATTAGAAGGCTATTTTAAAGAGAAAGGCTATAATTATCACATTGAACCAATAAACCTCTTGAAAGATAATGAAAAAGTAGAATGTTTTTATTGTACCTGGAGTCGAAAAAAGACCCTTTTTGAGGTGGCGGATAGGTTTGGTTGTAAAAAGATAGCCGTGGCACATCATAAGGATGATATCCTTGAAACATTCCTTCTAAATCTTATATTTCACGGAGAAATTGGCACGATGACTCCCAATGAGAAATTTTTTGGTGGAAGATTCTGGATTATAAGGCCATTGGTGTATGTGGAAGAAAAAGAAATGGTAAAATTTGCTAACCTGTATCATTTACCAGTCTTAAATTTTGATTGCCCATATCGAGGGACAAAAAGGGAATTTATGAACAAATTACTAAAAACCATTGAGAAAGATTGTAGTATTCACGCTAAAGCAAATATATTTAATGCCTTGAAAAGGGTAAGAAAAGACTATCTTTTATAAGTAACCGTTCACCGCACAGACATAGAGACGCAAAGGAAAAATAAATGTAAAATAGGAAATTTGAACTTTTGCGTTTTTTTAGGTGTAAGAAAGGAGAAATGGAGAAAATTGGGGAAAGGGGAAAAAGAATTTCATGTATAACTAACTATATTTCTTATACTTAGAGAAAAATACTTCTTTTTCCTTTTTCCCCCTTTCCCGTTTCCCCTTATTTACACAAGAGATTGGGGGGGTATGAGGGTCGCGGGGGTATGAGGGTCGCGGGGGGGTATGAGGGTCGCATCTTGAATTGTGAATTATCTCTGTTAATTCACAATTCAACAGGCTGTTGACATAAAGCAAGGAGAGGAGATATGTTTTTTTCGTCCATCTTATGCGAGATCTGAAGGTAAAATAAACTTTATGTTGGCGGGGTCAATCCAAAAAAAATTAAAGTTTAAGAGAAAAAATGCCGAGAATACCTATAGAAGATTAAAAACTTTCTAAAGAATAGGGAGGTATTCTCGACAATGACTCATCAAGTATTATATCGACAAAAATTTCTAAAAACTTTAACCAATTATTCTCTTTTACAATATATTCTGTTCAAGGATGTTCTTTTCTTCTGGGAGAAATGGATATTTACTTTCTAGAGGGGTATGAGGGTCGTACCCCCCTAGATGCGACCCTCACACCACCCCTTTAGTAATTTAGTAACTATTCACTACGAAGAGTACGAAGGACACGAAATGGAATTTAATGTCTTGTAATTTTTGGTAGTGTCTGACAATAACTACAATTTTTTTAACCACAAAGATCACAAAGAGTTTCACAAAAGAGTCAAAGATTTTTGAGAGAATAAATTTTTCCCTTTATTTCTTTGTGTATTGTTTGTGTTTGTGTACTTTGTGGTTAATTTCAGGTAAGCGTTCAGGTGGTGTAAGAAAAGGAGATATGGAGATAAAGGAGATAAGGGGATATTATTAAAAAAATTGAAATTACTAGAAACTAATAGAAATTTATGGAAATTTGTTGTTTCCCACAATCAATTTCTACCTATTTCTATAAATTTCAATCTATTTCTATTATCTTATCTCCATATCTTCCTTATCTCCTTATCCCCCTTCTT
>JBFLXS010000412.1 GCA_040755795.1 bacterium
TGATTGTGGAAAACAACAAATTTCCATAAATTTCTATTAGTTTCTATTAATTTCAATTTTTTTAATAATATCTCCCTATCTCCTTAATCTCCACATCTCCTTTTGTTACACTACCTGAACGCTTACCGCAGAGACACAGAGACGCAGAGAAAAAATTAAAATCTATTCACCAGACGCAGAATTCCATCACGAATTTTCATCAGTGCAAGCTTTTGAGGACCAACATATCATGATTGATTAACAAATTTGGTTTTGATGTCCTATGTATTACAAAGATTACCTCAATATCTTTTCTGTTATCTGATTTATTTCTATGTCTTCTCTGTTCCTCTGCGTCTCTGCGGTAAATTACCACCTGAACGGTTACATGATTTCTAACCAGACAGGTCGAAATTTCCTTTGACAGATTAACCAAAATCTGGTATTATATATAAACGCTCATAAATAGAGCTTCACGAAATTAAAGACAAGTAATTGGTGACTAATTACCATTCACCATTTACCATTTACCAAAATCAAGGAGGTGAAAAAATGACAGAAAAAGTAAAAAATGTATTAGAAGGTATCCGTGGTTCTCTTCAAAATGATGGTGGAGATGTAGAATTAGTTGGGATAGAAAACGGTGTTGTCAAGGTGAAATTAACCGGGGCTTGTGGCTGTTGTCCTATGGCTCAAATGACCCTGAAACAGGGAATTGAACAAATCTTAAAAAAAGAAGTTCCTGAGGTCAAATCAGTAGAAGCGGTATAACGACAGACTGAGCGAAAAATAGTGCCTTTTTTAATTTCAAGTTGTATCTCTACCTCCGAATTCAATTTTGAAAAGGCACTAATGTGGTGTTAAGTAAGTTTTGCACGGGGTATCATCAGGTTTCGTAACCTGCAAACGGATAATTGGTAACTGGTAATTGGTAACTGGTAATTGGTAATTGGTTAAATAGTTTCGTCCTGAGCTCAGCCAAACGGTATTTAATTACCAGTTACCAATCACCAGTTACCAGAATCAAATTCCGTGCGTTATTTATTCACCACGACACTATGAAGGTTATCGGAGCAGGAGTATGAATGAAGATGATATGAAAAGACTACTTTTATCTTTTAGTTTATTGATAATACCAGATATAAATTTGTGTGCCCAGGGAACGGTAACCCTTGAGCATGCAGACCATGCCGAGTATCTAAAGATAGGCAGTGAAGAGATAGTTACGCTGTGGGGTGGCGTAAAGTTAAATTCTGATGAAATGGGGTTAGAGGCAGATTGGATGCAATTGAATCTGACCAAAGATGAACTTTTAGCCAGAGGTAAAGTAGTTTTGAGAGGCGAGAAAGGAGAAAAAATTGAGAGTAACGAAGCAAACTATAATTTGAAGACAAAACAAGGTAAAATGAAAGAACCATATATTTTTATAAAACCTTATTATTGTAGAGGTTCTGACGCCTTGTTTGAAACCGGAACTATCACTTTAAGGGATGCCTCTCTAACTACCTGTGATTTACCTCGACCTCATTATTGCCTGAAGGCTGGTAAAATTATCGTTCGCCCAAAGGAAAAAATAATAGCAAAAAGGATTGTTTTTAAAGTAGGAAAGGTACCATTATTTTATCTCCCTTTTTACTCTATGTCTTTGAAAGAAAGAAAGGGCAAAATAATTATGAAGGCAGGGAAAAGTGAAGAAAAAGGGAATTCCGTAGGAATGACTTACGATTATGCCTTTACTTCAAAATCTGTTGGGTCATTACACTTAAATTTCCTTGAAGACCAGGGGTTTGGGAATGGAATAGAACATAAATATTGGAAAGATAGCATTTCGCAAGGGAAAACTTATCTCTATTATATTCACGAGCGGAAAAAGCGCGATGATGTTAAAGATACAAAACGATGGGAGATAGATGCAAAACACCTTCAAAGATTTAAAGATATAACCGGAATTCTTTATCTACAATCTCTAAGCGATAAAAATGTCACCCGCGACTATCCTATCGAAGGAAGATGTAGTGCGGGAACATGGGAATTAAAAAACTACCTCACCGTGACTAAAACCTATCCAGATTATACCATTAGATTAGTCGGTGAGGAAATAGAGTGCTGGGAAAGGGAATTTAATGATTTTAAAAAAGAGACGACTCTTTTGCCTGAATTGACTCTGCAGACCAAATCAATCAAAAGAAATAATTGGTATTCGAATTTAAATGTTGAAGTAGCAAATCAATCTGGTTCAATGACCAACACACACTATCTTAAAGGAATTGTTGGTGTTAATTTTTTAAAAAAGGCAAATTTCTTATCAGACAGGGTAGTTTTCTCCCCTAAATTTGGACTTACAGGAATAGTTAAAGAAGAGGAAAAAGCAACCGGAGAGTTAAATCTGGGTTTAAATTTAAGAAATAAAATTGGAGGATACTCAGAACTGAATCTAAATCATAATTTAACAAAAAAGTTTAAGACAGACGAATATCATGGAGTAAAAACAAATGCACTAACCGGGACATTATACCTGTGGATGAATAGAAAGATACGGGGAGAAATTGGAGCAGGATTTGACCTTCGCAAACACAAAGATGAACCTTTAAAAATCAATAAAATACGCTTATTTCCATTAATTGCTGATGTCCACTTTGCCTTAAAAAATAATCTTGCAGGTTCCTTAAAAACTACCTATAGTTTCAAATCATCTCAAATAGAGGAAGTTGAGAGTTACTTTGATTTAGCGAGGGATAAGTGGCAATATGGAGGAAGTGTATTTTTCTACAGGGAGCATTCTGTAGAAAATAAGGATATTTTAGATGTGTCTAATTATGTTAGTTTTAACATCTCACCAAAAACTCATATTCGACTCCAGATGTATTATGACCTCAAAGACCGTAGAATAAAAGAAAGTGGATTGATTATTGAAAAAGACGGACATTGTTGGAATGCTAAATTTTCTGTCCGACATAGTAAAGATACAGAATTTTGGCTTAATTTTAATTTAAAATAAAAATTAGTTGACCAAAAACAAATATTGTGATAAAATATAATAAAGGGGTATTAAAATGGGCATAGTCTATACCACAATTAAACTCAGGAATCCTTTAAAAGATAAGCCTGCGGTAGAGATTGATGCTAAGGTTGATACAGGAGCAACACTACTTGTTCTTCCTGAAAAAATAGTCAAGGAGTTTGATTTCTCGATTATAAGAAAAGATACTGTAAAATATGCTAATGAAGAAATCGCACAAAGGGATATAGTGGGGGTGGTGGAGGTAGAAATATGTGATAGAAAGGGATGGTTTGAGGCAATTGTGGAGCCAAAGAAAGAATATCCACTTATCGGCGCAGTGGTTATGGAATCCCTTGATTTAATAGTCGAGCCGCGGAGCTTTGGAATTTATCCCAATCCACGCTCAAAACTACCTATGGCAGAAATAGAGTAACCGAAATCCGTAATCGTTCACCACACAGACATAGAAATACGGAGAATGATTTTAGGTAACCGTTCACCGCAGAGATGATATGATAAAGTGTCAAGTTTGACCTGCGAAAGATTTTATGGTATACTATACAAAAAGTATTAACTAACTAAAATAAGGAGGACAAACTTATGACACAAACAA
>JBFLXS010000413.1 GCA_040755795.1 bacterium
TAAATATGTTGTTTGTGTCATAAGTTTGTCCTCCTTATTTTAGTTAGTTAATACTTTTTGTATAGTATACCATAAAATCTTTCGCAGGTCAAACTTGACACTTTATCATATCATCTCTGCGGTGAATGGTTAAGCCAAAGTTAAAGTCTATGCGAAAAGTCGGTTTAGTCATAAAGTCAGGATCTCATAAATACCATGAAAGGTGAATTTAATTTCCAGTGGCATATTACCAACCTTTGTAATCTTAAATGTAAACATTGTTATCAATCTGATTTTACACGGAGTTTAGATATTGATTGGGCAAAGATAAAATATCTCGCCGATAACATCATCGCTACCTTAACTCAATGGCATAAATCTACAAGGATAGATATTACAGGAGGTGAACCACTTCTAAAAAAAGAAATCTTCTTGTTGTTAGAATATCTTGACCATAGTCCACTGGTGAAAGAGACAAATATTATTACCAATGCTACTCTTATGGGTGAAGATGTCTTAAAAAGATTGACTGAGTTTCCAAAATTAAAAAGGATAAAGGTTTCTCTCGAAGGTTTAAAGGAACAGAGTTGTGATGCCATAAGAGGCAATGGGGTCTTTAAAAAGGTCATTAAAGCAATGGACTTATTGCAAGATAAAGGATTAGAAGTTGTCCTGATGTTCACTGTCCTGAAAACAAATTTAGAGGAGATTGTAGAAATTCCACAATTTTGTAAAAGGCATTCAATAGACGGTGTTATCCTTGAAAGGTTTATACCGCTGGGAAAAGGAAATCAAATAGCCGAGGAGGTTTTAGACCAAAAAGATTACAAAAGATTGATAGAGTTAATTTTAAAGATAATCCCAAATAAATTTGAACTGGATGATTTCTTGCCTTATAAGGCATTTTGGATAAAATGGGATAAAACCATAAAAATATTAGGGGCAAAATGTAATATTGGCGACACGCTCTGTATTATGCCAGATGGCGAAGTATTTCCCTGTCGAAGGTTCAATCTGAGCATAGGAAACCTTCTTAAAGATTCTTTAAAGAATATTTATGAGCAGACTGCTCTCCTGAAGGAATTGAAAGATAAGAGACATCTCAAAGGGAAATGTTCTATTTGTAGTGTTTCGGACTGTTTTGGTTGTCGGGCATTAGCCCTTGCTCTAACTGGCGATTACTTTGCACAAGATAGCCAATGTTGGTGGTAGGAGAAAAGAATTTTATGAAAAAACGGATTATAATTTTGACGATAATAATTCTTATTGTAAGTATTATTAGTTTTATTTTGATAAAGAAGAATGTAGAAAAGACAGTTACAATAACCAAAGGCTCGGTGACTCGCGGGGAATTAATACTTAAGGTTACCTCTCGCGGTAAAATCGAGGCAAAAGAAAGGTTTGAACTGAGAGCTAAAATTCCCGGGGTGGTAGTTAATATCTTAGAAGAAGGCACCGAAGTCAAGAAAGGTCAAATAATAGCCACAATGAATGATAAAGAATTATTAGCTAAACAGAAAGAACAATCTGCATTACTGGTTTCCTATCAATCCGAACTTAATAGCCTTCTTCGAGGGATTAATCTCAAAGAGATAGAAGAGAAAGCAGATGAGGCGAAGGTATGGTTTGATGAGATTAATAGACAATTTTTATCTAAAAAGCGGCTTTTTGAAATTAATGCAGTTTCCGAAGATGAATATAAAAGATTAGAGGTAGAATGTGAAAAGGCTAAAATTGCCCTGAATCTTGCCAATTATCGCCTGGAAGAAAAAAGAAATCAATACGAGGAAGAGATAGAAACCGTAACATCTAAAATAGCGAGTGTCAAAGCCAACCTGACTTTTATCCAGCAACAGATTGATTGGTCAAAGATTCCATCTCCGATTGACGGCATTGTCATTTATAAAGGTAGCAAAGAAGGCACTTATGTTCCTCAAGGACAACTTCTCTCCGTTGTTATCTCGCCGAGTCAATTTGTGGTCAAAACCGATTTGGATGAAGTGGACATTGCCAAAATTGGGTTAGGGATGAAAACTACAGTCATTCCTGATGCCTTCCCCGGACAGAGTATCTCTGGTGTAATTACCAAAGTCGCCCCCTCCCCTATTCTCCAGGAAAAGATTAATACATTCGAGGTAACTATTACATTAGTCAAAAGTAGTCTTCCTCTACGCAGTGAAATGCTCACTGATGTAGTGATTATTTCTAAGAGAAAAGTGGATGTTCTAAAAATACCGTATGAGGCTACACTTAGTATTGATGATAAATCTTATGTCTTTGTGCTAAAAGATAATAAGGTCATAAAGCAGGAAGTATCTTTGGGACTGCGTAATCCTAATGAAACTGAAGTCCTATCCGGGTTAAAAATAGGAGAAGAAGTAGTCCTGAACCCCCCAGTTGATTTAAAAGATGGGACTAAAATCAAGGTAAAGAAAAATGCTGATTGAATTAAAAAATATTACCAAACTCTATCCAATGGGAAAGGAGAGTTTTTCTGCCTTAAAAAATCTATCGCTTAGGATTGAAAAAGGTGAATTTATTGCCATAATGGGTCCTTCTGGTTCAGGAAAATCTACCTTGATGAATATTATTGGTTGTCTGGATAAGGTTACCTCAGGTAGATATTTATTGGAAGAAGAAGATATTAGCCAAAAGGACGATTATGGATTAGCCAAAATCAGAAATGCAAAAATTGGGTTTGTCTTCCAGTCATTTAATCTTCTAAAGAAAACTACTTCACTTGAAAATGTTTTGTTACCTCTTTGTTACTCAAATGTTCCGCGATATATGAGAAAAAAACAGGCAGAAGAGATGCTTCAAAAAGTTGGTCTGACGACAAAAGTAAAGAATCTACCATCTGAACTCTCTGGTGGTGAACAACAACGGGTAGCCATCGCTCGAGCGTTAATAAATAATCCGACAATTATCTGTGCCGATGAACCGACAGGTAATCTCGATACCACCACCAGTAAAGAAATAATGGAGATATTCGTCCAACTCAATAAAAATGGAGCAACTATTATCCTCATCACCCATGAATTAGATATTGCTGGTTACGCCAAACGAATTATTCATTTGCGGGACGGACAGATTGTAGAAGAAAAACTTTGCGACCTGTGCGATTAGACTAATTCATCGCAAAGACGCAAAGGAAAAATAAATGTAAAATGTAAAATAGGAAATGAAAAATGGGAAATTTTAGCACTTCGCAAGACTCATTACCTTTCAGTTATCCATTTTCATTTTACATTTCTCATTTTACATTATCCATTTTACATTTAACCGCACAGGTGGAAACTTTGTTCGTAGATTACATTTTATGTAACACTTTACTTATGTGAATTTTGCTTGACAAAAAGCTTTCCATGAGTTATAATATGTATGATATAAACATTGAAGGAAGGAGTATTTGGATGCGTTTTTTAGATGTTAAAACAGATTATGCCTTCAAAAAGGTTTTTGGCTCACAAGGAAGTAAGGATATACTTATTAGCTTTCTTAACTCGGTGATTGATTTTAAAGAGACTGAAAAAATCGTTGATTTAGTAATCGTTGACCCCTACCAAATACCATTAATCAAGGGGATGAAGGATACCTATG
>JBFLXS010000414.1 GCA_040755795.1 bacterium
ACTATTGCATCTACAGAGTTTAATTTTTTTATTCTTGTATCTAAATTACCTCGTAAATCGACAATCTTTAAATCCTGACGATAATAAATAAGTTGTGCCTTTCTTCTTGGACTACTTGTGCCAATTATTGCTCCGGCTGGAAGCTCTTCTAATCGTTTATTATCATTAGAGATTAAAACATCTCTTGGGTCAAGCCGTTTAGTAATTGCCCCAATCATTAAGCCTGAAGGCAAATCAACAGGCACATCCTTCATCGAATGCACTGCCAGGTCAATTGCCCCTCTTAATAAAGCCTCTTCTAATTCCTTAATAAATAATCCCTTCCCCCCAACTTTAGACAATGGCACATCCGTTATTTTATCGCCTTTTGTCTTGATAATTTTAATACCTGTTTGGATTTGTGGGCATAATTTTTTAAGTTGTGTTACTATTTCCTTTGTCTGGGTTAATGCTAATGAACTACCTCTGGTGCCAATAATTATTTTTTTCATCTTATTTAGTTGTAGTTGAACAAGGGAACAAAAGAAGTAACTATTTACCCAAATGAAGTGCAAGGTAATCGGTAATCAGGTAATCGGTAATAACTACTTGATCTTTTCCCTTTACCGATAACCTGATGACCGATAACTGATTACCTGAATTTCACTTCAGATGGCTAAAATGTTACCAAAAGAAAATAGAGGGCTGGAGGGATGGAGTAATAGATTTAAAATCACCACTCCACCCCTCCAATACTCCCTATTCTTCGTAACCGTTCAGGTAATCCTTTACCGCAGAGACGCAGAGAAACAGAGAGGAAAATATTTTTTTTCGCGTTTTTCGGTGTTTAAAAAGGCTCAAAAACAGTTAGTCAAAAGTGTATTAAAAGATTAATAAACAACGAAAGACCCGAAATGCACAAAAAAAAGAAAATTTCTATCTCTGGTGAATAGATTTTAATTTTTTTCTCTGCGTCTCTGTGTCTCTGCGGTGAACGGTTACTATTCTTCCTTCTTTTCTGTTTCTAAACTTTTACCCCAGATAGCGCCAATCACTAAACAACCAACAACCATTGTTATCAGTGTATAAATCAAACACGGTAAAGGAAATCGCATCTTAGTCACACAGAAGTCGGTTAGCATACCTGGTAATGCAGTTGCTATCCAGAGTAATAGCCCAAAGATAACACCTTTGGAAATTGGTTTTTGGGTTGGAATCCCTTTGTAAAATACAGGGTAAATAGCCGCAAGTAACAACCCTTGAACCAGATTCATCACTGGTAATCCAATGGTAAAAAGTGGAGAATCCATTGGTCTAAAAAGTTGTGAACAGCAATCATACCAGTGGGCAAATATGCAACCATAGATTACCCCGCCTACGATTTGAGAAATAATCCCAAAGGCTAATCCGGCTACAAACCAGCGAACTACTTTCATCCTTTCTCACCTCCTTAAGAAAAAAGGTAACTATTCAGCCACAGATGGACACGGATGAAACACTGAAAATTCATAATCCGTATCCGTAATTAGGCTGAAGAGTTTTTTTTCTTCTGACTTTTATCTTCTATTCTTCTTGATTCTCTGCCAGTGTAGGAAATTTGGTGGTGTCTTAATCTAGCATAAAGGTTGAAATAGTGTCCGAAAAGGAGATATGGGGATTATGGAGATAGGGAGATAAATTCATTCTGAAATTTTGCAAAGGACAATGAATAATCTCCATATTTCCTTTTATCTCCTTATTCCCTTTTGGACACCAAATCTGCATAGATTTCACTATTAGAGTTATTTTCAGACACCACCCAATTTTTAATTATCAAAAATGAATCACTTTTCAATTGTCATTTGCCCCACTGCTCCTTTTGTGCATCATCTTTTAAAAAAGGCAAATAAGATAGCCATTATGGCACCAATCTGTCCAAGATAGAAGATAAACATCCATCTTATTATGCTGGAGTAAGTAGCCTTTAATTCAACCCTTACCTCTGAAATTCTTTCATTAACATTAGAGATCTCCTCAGTTATTTTTTTGTCAAGTTTAGCTGTTTCCTCAGTTATTCTTTTGTCAAGTTTAGCTGTTTCCTCAGTTATTCTTTTGTCAAATTTAGCTGTTTCCTCAGTTATTCTTTTGTCAAGTTTAGCTGTTTCTTCTGTTATTCTTTTGTCAAGTTTGACTTCAAGCATAGAAACTTCTTCTGTTATTCTTTTGTCAATCTTTGAGGTTTCTTGAGTGATTCTTGTTTCAAACTTTCCCTCAAGGATGGCAAGGTCAGACCTTACTCCACTAATCTCCTGAGAGAGTCTTCTTTCAAACTTTTCTGCTGATAAGGTAATAACATCCTCTTTTACCCTTTCCTCTGATTTGTTAAACACATCAATTAGAGAATCAATCCCATCTTCACCTAATTTTTCCCTTAATGGTTTTGGAATAGCAATAACTGGCATTTTTACACCTCCTGTCTTTAAGTTTTGTTCTAATTATACCAAATATCTCATCATTATGTCAATAAAATTTTAGGTAACTATTGACCCTCTAGGAAAGTAGGAGAGTAGGGAAGTAGGAAAGGGAAAGAAAATGAATGAGAAGTTAGATGATTTTAGACAACTTGTAGTATGGCAAAAAAGCCATCATTTAGTGATAAGAATATACGAAATAACCAAAAAATTTCAACCTGTGCAATTAGAAATAAAAGGATAATTGATTAAACAGATTACATTTTTTATTGTAAGCGGATTGAACGGATTGAGCGGATTTTTTTTTATTTCTTTTTCCGCTAAATCCGTTAAATCCGCTTACTAAATCCACCCGCTTACTATTACTTGATGTTCAAGTTTTTTAAAGGTATAAAGATTTAACCGCAAAGAGCGCAAAGGAAGATTTCGCAAAGGACGCAAAGGAAGGAAAATAAGGTGGTGAACAACCTATTGCTTTGTTAAGTTTGCTTTGCTATGTTTAGAAAGTTATCGGTTATCAGGTTATCGGTGAAGAAAAAGAAGTAGTTTTTTATCTCCGATTACCGATTACTGATTACCGATTACCCTGATTCCACTTCCGATGGCTAAAGTATTACTAATTTCAGGGTTATCTTCCTTAGTGTTCTTAATGCCTTAGTGTTTTTTTATTGTCTCGCTAACCTTACCACCTTATTTATCTCTTCCTTTGAAAGTCCGGTTATCTTGGCAATCACATCAATATTAAATCCCTCTGAATACATAGCTTTAGCATCCTCTACTGCTTTCCTATATTCACCTTGCTGTATCCCTTGCTGTATCCCTTGCTGTAATCCTTGTTGCATTCCTTGTTGTAATCCTTGTTGCATTCCTTGTTGCATTCCTTGTTGCATTCCCTGTTGCATTCCCTGTTGCATTCCTTGTTCTATCAATTTCATAGCGGTAGTCATTGTTGTTTCACCCCCTTTCTCGGAAATCTTCTTCACTGCCTCTACTACCTCTTCTACTCCTACCTCGGTGCTACTGTAAATATACCGAATAACCCCTTCCAAAAATTTTAGCCCTTTCTCCTCCTCGTAACACATCTGCCCTATCTCTAAAAAATCCCCGATATGCTCCCGCAATTTCCCCTCATTATAT
>JBFLXS010000415.1 GCA_040755795.1 bacterium
ACTATATCCCTCAAAAGCCCCTGGTAAAGCGTCCTCAGGTAAGGTAAATATTTCTCTTCCAAATATTCATCCTTTATTAAATGTCGCATATTGGCTATAAGTGTTACTTTCTCTTCTAATGTCGCCTCCAATACCTTCCGTGATAGAAAGGTATCATCCATTGTCTTAAGGTTAATCTCTGCAAGTTTGGCTAATGCCTTTTCTGTTTTTTTACCCGTAATCAAAGGAAAGATAAAAGGAATGTCAGAAACAATCTCTGCCAGTCTCATATAGTCGCCGTGTTCTACAATATCCTGGAGATAATTATTTATGTAATATAGATAAGGATAGAAAAGGAGTTGCTGAAGGGGAGACGGGAGCTCTTCGGAGAGTTGATTTAAGAGGGAGTCAATGACACTTAAATTTCTTATTGAGACACCCTTTTCCCCTACGAATTCTGAAAGCCTTTGGATAGGCGAATATAATATGGTTTTTTCTGTCAATGCGGCAAGTTTTGAAAAATGCTTCTTTGTCACTTTATCTGGTTGGCTTACAAAGGTAGTCAGGAGTTCTCTAAATCTCTTTTCTTCAAAAAGGCGGTCGTTCCAGGTGATTACTTTTTTGCGGATTTCTTCTGCAGGAAAAGGGAGCCCTTTTATCTGGGAGAATGCATCTGCTGATATATCCTTTTCGATAAAATCCCTCAACAGGAGAAGGAATTTAATCTCCATCAGCTCAGGATAACGGCTGATTCTCTGAATATTCTTGAAGAATTCGTTTAGACTGGCAGGGAGACGCACTGCTCGCCTGGCCAGCATACTCCATACCTCTTTCCACTCTTTAGGAAGAAACTCACGGTAACCTGTTTTCTCCAGAGACTGAAGCCACTCCCAGTAATGTCCTGATGAGAGAAGTTTTCCCCTTTCCTTTTGTAACCGTCTTCGTTGTCCTTTATTCATTATCTTCAGTAAGCCTTTCTTCAGCCTTTTCTATTTTATGCAGAAGGTTATCTTCCAGGTCATCTATCATTTTATCGCCACCACTTCTAAGTGCATCTTCATAATCATTCCCCAGAAGTTCAATCTCCTTTCTTAAGTTAGCAGGCAATTTTTCATCTTTCATTAGTCTTCGAGCCTTTTGTAATATATAATTCAGTATTTCTTGCTTTTCTTCTTTTCCCTGTCTGTCAACTATCTCTTTACTACGGACATTCAGCGTGACTGTTTTCTTATTATTGTAGCCTTTTTGTTCCACGGTTATATGCACAAGACCTTCTTTGTCATAAGCAAATTCTGTAATTACTGGTGAATCAGCAGGTGCAGGCTTGAGTTCGAAGATAAATTTCCCTACCCGAGAGTTTTCTTTACATGACTGGCTTTCACCCTGATATACCTCTACCATTACAACTTCCTGTTCGTCAACCATGGTAAAATAGACATTAGACTTCCTGACGGGTATTTTGGTATTTCTACGGATGATAGTGGAAAAATAGTCCGCTTCTCCCGTTGTCTCACAAAAATCATCCGCCGTCTTTACCCCTAAAGAATGGGCTGTAACATCGAGGAGGATATGACCGACATCTTCTCCTGCTATAAGGCCGTTCTGGACAGCCGCACCTAATCCCACGCAAAGGTCAGGGTCAACAGAGTGATAGATTGGTCTCTTAAATATTTCGGACAATCTTTCCTGGATAATCGGAGTTCGAGTCGCTCCACCAACAAGTAAAACCTCTCCAATAGCATCAATTGAAAGGTGTGCCTCACTTATTGCCTCATTGACCTTTACAATCGTTTTATCAACAAGGTCACTTATCATCTCTTCATATTCCTTACGGCTCACCTCAATATCGAGATTTACAGGTTCTCCATTGACAATTGCTACAGCTACCTCCTGAACAGTGACATAAGGGCTATCCGATAATGCGATTTTGGTTTTTTCTGCTATTTCCTTCAACCTAACATGCCAGGGGAGGTTGGTATCCGATAGCTCAAGCCCGGTTTTTCTCCTTATTTGACCGAGAAAATAGGCTACCAACCTTTCATCAAAGTCATCCCCACCCAGAGCAGTATCTCCACAAGATGCAAGCACTTCCTTAATTTCTCCTTTTATCTCAAGGATGGAGACATCGAATGTGCCACCACCAAGGTCATAGACCATGATATATGGGCTTTCTACCTTTTCAATAAAGGATACATAGTCATAAACAAGGGAGGCGGCGGTAGGTTCATTAATTATCCTCAGTACCTCAAGCCCTGCTAATTCTCCAGCAGATATAGTTGCACGACGCTGGGCATCATTAAAATATGCTGGCACCGTAATTACTACCTTTTTAATATCCTGGCCAAGTTTAGCAGATGCCTTATCAACTAAGTATTTAAGGATAAAAGAAGATATTTCTTCAGGGGAAAAGGATTTTGCGCCAATGGATACCTTTATCTCTTTTCCCATCTGACGCTTTATTGACCTGACTGTAGCTCCCGGAAATGCCATAAGTCTATTTTTGGCTTGTTTTCCAACGAATATATGGCCTGTTGCTTCATCAAGACTGACTACTGATGGAACAATTGCCAGACCATCTTCAATCTCTATGGGAACAGATTTCCCGTCTTTAAGATAAGCAATGCAAGAATTTGTAGTCCCCAGATCTATCCCACACATTGGTTCTTTCATAAAATATCCCTCCTATTGTCGTGTTGAACAAATAACGCACGGAATTTGATTCTGGTAACTGGTGATTGGTAACTGGTAATTAAATACCGTTCGGCTGATCTCAGGACGAAACTATTTAACCAGTTACCAGTTACCAATTATCCATTTGCAGGTTATGAAATCTGATGATACGCCGTGCAAAACTTACTCAACACTAGTTTTTTGTAATCGTTCAGGGTAGTGTAAATAGGAAAAATAACCTCTTTCCTTATATTACACTCTGAATACTTACAAATTATCTAACCACAACCTTTGCTGGTCGGATCAGTTTCTGTTTATAGAAATAGCCAGGTTGAATAACCCTTTCTACCAGCAGAGGAGAAGTATCTTGAGAGAGTCTCTCTACAGCGTTATGAAGGGAAGGGTTAAATTCTACCTCTGTCTGACATACAATTGACAGCCCAACCGTTTCAAGCAAAGAGTCTATCTTTTGCCGAACAATAGCCATAACTTCAAGCCAGGTTTGTTGCAAAGGAAGATTGTCTGTTAGAGTTGCCTGTAGATGGAAAAAGGCATCGGATAAATCAATAAACCTTTCGATATCCTCTTTTCTTTCGGTAAATTCCTTTTCTGATAGCCGTTCAAGAATCTCTTCTTTGAACATCTCTACAAAAAGCCCCTGTTTACGAAGAGCTTTTTTTATCTCCCCTACTTCTTCTATTATCTCGTGTTTAGAGTTTCCAATCTTATAATTTATGTCATTCGATAACTCGGATAACTTATCTTTAATATTTCCTGTAAAAAAGAATCGTTTTATCTTAGACCACATTATATTCCTTTCATAACTATTTAGCCATTAGAAGGAATGGTTAAATAGCATTGGAAATTGGTAACCGTTCAGGCTATATATCAAAAGTGT
>JBFLXS010000416.1 GCA_040755795.1 bacterium
AGGATATGAAAAACATCCCCATGTAAAAACATATAGGTAAAGATTTGCCACAGCATAAATTCATGAAAAACTCGTATTGGAATTAATCCCAAAAAACCAATAAGTTGATTTAAGAAAAATAATTGGAGTATGAATATAATTCCATTAACGATAATCAATTTTTTTACTCCAGAAGTCAATCGATAACCAAATCCTGTTTGATAATAATATGGATACATATACCTTACCATCCTTTTGTATTCACTTTATGTATAGCAGTTATTAATCAAAACTTTAAATGGATAGAGCCCAATTTTTCGACCTGTGCGGTTAAATGTAAAATGGATAATGTAAAATGAAAAATGTAAAATGTATAACTGAAAGGTAATGAGTCTTGCGAAGTACTAAAATTTCCCATTTTTCATTTCCTATTTTACATTTTACATTTATTTTTCCTTTGCGTCTCTGCAATGAATTAGTCTAATCGCACAGGTGGCAATTTTTCTAATCTTCTAATCTCTAATTCACTAATTCGCTCATGAATCAATCGGCTCTATGTCAAATTTCGGTTAATCAGTGCTATAAGCGTTCAAGTAGTGTCCGAAAAGGAGAGAGAAAAATGAGGGGTGAAGAGTGAGCAGTAACCAGCTGAGTGTTGACACCAGATGGCTGAACGCTTACAACAATTTATTATCCTTTAACCACACCAAGTGGTCTTAATTTAGCTACTCGTCTGGCGATGCCGGCATTATGAAGGACATTAACTACCTGTGTAACATCCTTATATGCCTCAGGCATTTCTTCGGCTAATGTTTCTCTTCCAGCGGACCGAACCAATATTCCTTTAATTTTTAATTCTTCATCGATTGCCCTGCCGCGAGCCTGGTTTATGGCGGCGGTTCTTGAAAGCACTCTGCCGGCACCATGACAGGCAGTGCCAAATGCCTCTTCCATACCCAGTGCAGTGCCAATTAAAACATAGGAAGCTGTCCCCATATCCCCGGGCACAATCACTGGTTGACCTACACTTTTGTAATCCTCAGGTAAGACAGGATGATTAGCCGGAAATGCCCGTGTTGCACCTTTGCGGTGGACGCAAAGTTTAATCTTTTTGCCAGCAACATTATGTTCCTCAATTTTACCAATATTATGTGCAACATCATAGACTAATTCCATGCCTAATTCGGATAGTTTCATCCCAAATACCTGCTTAAATACTTCTCTGGTCAAGTGCATCAAGCATTGTCTATTTGCCCAGGCGTAATTTGCGGCCGCGGACATTGCTCCAAAATAAGCTTTACCTTCCGGCGAATTAAACGGAGCACATGCCAGTTGCCTATCGGGTAAAAATATCCCATATTTTCTTACTGCGTCACCCATTGAGTGTAAATAATCCTCACAGACCTGGTAACCTAGTCCTCTTGACCCGGAATGAATCATCGTGGTAATTTGTCCTTCTTGTAGTCCAAATACCTTTGCCACTGCCGAGTCATAGATTTTTTCTACTACCTGAACCTCTAAAAAATGATTGCCAGAACCTAATGTGCCCAGTTGTGCCAGCCCTCGTTCCATTGCTTTATGACTAATCCTATCCGGAGCCGCCATTGCCAGACATCCTTCTTCTTCGGTATGAGATAAATCCTCATTTATCCCATATCCTTTTGAAACTGCCCATTTTGACCCATTAATTAAAACATCTACCTCTTCTTTAGGTGAGAGTTTAATCATTCCTTTTGAGCCTAGTCCGGATGGTATGTTATGAAATAAACTATTAATTAATATTGAAAGTTTAGCCTGAATATCTATCAGAGAGAGATTAGTTCGGACCAATCTTACCCCACAATTAATATCCGAGCCAACTCCACCTGGTGAGATAACACCGCCCTGCTCAATATCTGTTGCGGCAACACCGCCAATTGGCAAGCCATAACCCCAATGAATATCAGGCATAGCTAATGAGTATTTAACTATACCTGGCAAACAGGCAACATTTGCCACCTGCACTGGCGTATTATCTTTTTTAATATGACCAATCATCGAGTCATCTGCATATATTAATCCTGGAACCTGCATCTCTCGCCGATAACTTTTCGGGATTCGATAACGATAATCATCAATTTTTTCTAAGGGCCCTTGATAGCCAACTCCTTGTGACATCTTTATGTTTACCTCCTTTTATTTGGTAAATGGTAACTGGTGAATGGTAATTAATTACCCATTAACCGATTACTTAGTTTTAATTTCGTGAAGCCCTATCAAAATAATCTCCTACCATGTTTGCTGATTAGATTTAATATAATTTAACCATCGACCTGTCAATTCTGGCAGGCTTTTAATCTCTGGTGAATAGGCATTTTCTAATGCTTTATTTAATTCCATACCTTCCTTTAAATTCTTGCAGAAGGCGTAAAGTTTTCCTCTTCCATGCACATCTATCAGGTAAGTTACGATACTTAAAGATTCGGTGTACCACAGATGGATAATCTCAATTTTATTTTGTTGTGAGATATCAATCGCGGTAAGTTGGTCAGCCGTGAAATATTTTCCTCCTCTTATCTGGTCAAGTATCTCTTGATAATTATTTATGTATGTTTTGCAAAACTTATTCTCTTCATACACGGCTAATCCCTCGGCAAGCCATTTAGGGAAATTGGGGCTAAATTCCATAAAGTCAGCGAAGATTAAATGAGTTAATTCATGAGGAATAACGGCATCAATTAGGTTTTCGGCATCTTTATGGGAGTAGATTGAGCGGGTTTTAAATTCGCTGTAGCCAGATGACCAGGGGGCTTTATTTGTCGCCTTAAAATAATCCTCCGGGGTATCAAAAACATAAATAATAACCTTATCCTTCACCCAGAATCCAGCCTCACCAAATCCTAAATCTGTTGGTATATCGTAATACCTTTCTACTTTAGCCATAATATCATCCGCTAAAATTGCATCATTGGTATAAATGATAAAGTGGGATGTCTCTCTTTTAATATTTAATTGATATGCGGGTTGTGTAGTAGCAGTACTAAATTCAGAATTTATTTCCGCAGAAGATAATTTGTCAACTGGTAGTTTAGTTCTTCTAAACATTCCTTCTCGTTTCGTAACACTATTAACTGCCCAGCAGGCGACAACGATAATCACGGTTAAAGATAACCAGACATCTAATCCTATCCATCTTTTCCATCCTCTTCCCTCACGATGCCTATGCATAATCATATATCTTTCTTCTTCAGGACTTACATCAGCCTTTTTAGATGATTCCTTTCGAAATACCGCATGGCATAGATTACAAAATAATGCTTCATCTGGATTGTTATAACCACATTTTGGACATTGCATTTCTTTGATTCCTCTTTACACTTCATCATACAACACTTTTAAAGATTTGTCAAGTGGATGACCTATAATTTTTTAAAATCTTAGTAACACTTTAGCCATCTGAAATTTGTGTAAGTAAGGAGAAAGGGAGAAAAAGGAAAATTGGAGAAATATTCTTATTCATCTTTTTCTAATTCTATCCTTCTTACATCAATCTTAGAATCTGCAAAGTTCAC
>JBFLXS010000417.1 GCA_040755795.1 bacterium
TTGTCCCTCAGAGGGATAATGATTATTTCAAGCTCAACATTCCGAAAAAAGGGACATTTAGTGCTGTTGTTTCCGAGGTGCCGAAGGAGATTAATCCCTTTTTTGCGATGTATGATTCAAATAAAGACTGGATGAGGAGTGCTCGTGGAGATTATGGTCAGGGTGTAAGTATCCAGTTTACCTCACTTCCGGCAGGTGATTATTACTTACGGCTATGTGCCCAGGATGATGGGCAGAGTGCTCAGGCATACAGACTTACGACTAATTTTGGTTCCCCTGAAATAACACTACCTATGGCTAAAATTACCTCTCCTCAACCCAATTCTCTTCTTTCAGGCACAATAACTATATTGGGCACGGCAGCGGCTGAGAATTTCTTGAATTATATATTCCAATACGGCACTGGCAGCAAACCTATCTCCTGGCTAACGATTACTACTTCCACCACACCAGTTATAAATGGCACATTAGCTACCTGGAATACTACCCTGTTAGAAGATGGGACTTATACCTTATGCCTGACAGTAAAAGACAAATTAAACAATATCGCTACAGATACAGTAGTAATTGGGATAGACAATACACCGCCGGTAGCAAAGATTACATTTCCTGAGGCAGATTCTGAGATACTACAGGGGACGATTACCATTCTTGGCACAGCAGATGATGAACATCTATTAAATTGGATCCTTGAAGATGGGGCAGGCTATACTCCTCAAACCTATACATTAGTTGCCAGTTCCACTATTTCTGTTATTTCTGGCACTTTAGGGTCAATCTTCTTACCTACAGGTTCATACACATTAAAATTAACGGTAAGTGATATAACCAATAATGTAGCTACTGATAGTGTATCTTTTATCGTTATTTTTCCCACCCCCGCAGAAATTCTACAAAAGGTAGCGGAGAGTTTTGGGAAGATTGAGGATATGAAAGCTACTATTATTACTACCGGAAGTATCGGAACAGAAAGTTATTCTGAAATAGCAGGAAGTTTTCTTATGAAAAAACCTGATAAGGTTAAGATTATTACACCGGTTAAAGATGAGACGATTATTATTAATGGAGAGAAAATGTATGTAATTACAAACGATGAAGTAGAAGAGGTAGATGTTGGAATCATATCAGATATCTCTCCTTCCTCATTAGATTTTTACTATTATTTAGATGAGTTTAAAGAGATGCATGAGATTGAAATAAAAGAAGAGCAAGATAATATCTACATTCTTGAAGCTACCCCTAAAACCCCTCAGTGGAAATATGAGAAGATGGTTATCCATATAAATTATTTAATAGGATTAGATATTAAAAAAGAGGTATTTTTTGAGAATACACCTGATCCTCAATTAACTACCGAAATTAAAGATTATCAATTAATAGAAGATGTTTATATTCCAACGAAATTAGTAGAGAAGATAGTATTTGAAGATGCAACTTTAGAATCAATTTCAACCTATACCAATATCCAGTTAAATACAGGCATACCGGATAGTGAATTTGAGCCATAAGTAGTACACAGATTGCACGGATTAGCACGGATGTGGAAATTTAAAAGAGATTAACGCAGAGGACATCAGAGAATGCGCAGAGGACGCAGAGGAAAATAAGGAAATGTATGAGAATGAATTAACCAGTCTGATAATTGGAGCAGCTATTGAAGTACATAAGAATCTTGGACCTGGATTACTTGAGTCAGCTTATGAAATATGCCTGGCAAGAGAGTTAGAATTGCGGAAAGTACCATTTCAACGACAAGTAGGGTTACCGATTGAGTATAAAGGTGAAAGTTGCGAAGTGGGCTATAGAATAGATTTATTGGTTGATAAAAAGGTAATTGTGGAGATAAAATCAGTAGAAACTATCCATCCTGTACATGAAGCTCAATTGTTGACTTATCTAAGATTATCTAAATGCAAGGTTGGATTACTTATCAATTTCAATGTTCCAGTATTGAAAGAGGGGATAAAAAGAATGGTTTATAAATTTTAATCTCTGCGAACTCTGCGTGACCTCTGAGTTCTCTGCGTTAAAAAAATAACGAGGAAGGTAAAATGAGTAAAAAAGTAATGTTAATAGGATTAGGGGTATGGTTAATCTTTATGTCTGCGTCTGCTTATAGTTTCTGGCCGTTTACTGTCCGGTCTGATATGATAAGCTATCATGCCCCATGCTGGGGTGAGAATAACAAGATTTACTTTATTAAAAAGGTAACTTTTGGTAGAGCAATTTCGGGGAAGACAGCAGTCCATGTTATACTTTTTATGGGTGGGAGTTATTTCCCGGATAAAACAGAGGTTTATCTTTGTTCAATGAATTATGATGGCACAGATAAGAAAGAGATAGTTAAGATTGGTGATACAGATGATGATACTTACTGGCTGCCAATGTATCTGGATTATTGTAAGGCGAATAATTTACTGCTTTTATCTGGGGGAGTTCATCCTGCAAGAGGAACTGGTGATCAGGGGATATATACTATTCAAACAGATGGTAGAGGGTTGAAAAAAATCTCAGATAAAGGTATGTATGCAGATTGGTCTCCTGATGGGAAAAGGATTGTATATGGAGGAGGGACGATAATGAATGCGGATGGAACAAATCACCATCCTATTATTCCAGAAGACTCAGAATGTTGGGGTAAAAGTCATAGATTCATCTGGTCACCCAGAGGTGACTTGATTGCCTTTACCTATAAAGGCTGGATTTGGGTGATGAAACCAGATGGGAGTGAGAGGAGGAAGGTATGTAAAAATACACATTTTTATGGTTGGACACCTGATGGGGAGGGAATTGTTATTGAAGGAGGAAAACTTGACGGTAATTATGTATGTAATAGTTATGTAGTTGGATTAGATGGAAAAAGAGAAAAAGAATTAAAAGGGGTAGGGTATTATTCATTAGATGGAAAGTTCCGAATTCATCCTTTAGGTTTTGGTGTATATAATGCTGAGACAGGAACGAGGATAAATCCATTGGCTAATATTAAACGACAGGAACATAAAGGACATTTTGTATATAAAAGACCAGATAATATTTGGTAAAAAGGAGGTTATATCGTCATGAAAAGAACAATCTTATGTATTTCATTGTTGCTTTGTGTATGGAACAGTAAAGGAAGTAGTGAAGAAATTAACTGGGGTACCTGTACTACCTACGCACCTATGCCTGTACTCTTTATTCACGGTATCAACGCTAATTGTAAAACATGGGATACTACTATTCCTGAGTTAAAGAAGTATTTTGGTTACAGGTTAGAAAAGTTTAATGAGCCTGAGAATTTTATATCTCCGCATGAAGACAAAACCAAAGGTGTTACTTATTTCAAAGATGAGAAAACCAATTATGAATCTCCCGCCAAGCTCTATTTAGAGGCGTTTGATTATGGTGGGGAGAATAAGAAGGGGAGTTTTTATCATATTGGTTCGAATTATGGCACAATAACTGCCCTTATAGAAGGCTATTACGATTATACTACATATCCTCCT
>JBFLXS010000418.1 GCA_040755795.1 bacterium
AAATCACAAATTCCAAATTCCATTTAGTGAATTAGTGAATTAAGCGAATTAGCGAATTAGTAAAATCTAATCTCTAATTCACTAATCTCTAATTCGCTTTTTGGTATGTGGAATTTGGTGCTTATTTAAGATTTGGTGCTTGGGATTTGGGATTTTTCCCTTATCCACTCTGAGTAAAATTTTGACTAATAACTGCTATATTCCCTCTGTGTTCTCTGTGACTCTGTGGCTATATCCTGAACGGTTACGAGAGAGGAGAGGTACCGAAGTGGTCATAACGGGACCGCCTCGAAAGCGGTTTGGGGCTCTAAAAAGTCTCACGTGGGTTCGAATCCCACCCTCTCCGCCACTAACGCCCTTTGTCTATCAAAATTCCCCAATTTTGTTACATTTAGTTTAAATGAATCGTTACCATTCATTTATATTCATCTTTTCTCCGTCCTCTGTGCCTCTGCGGTGAATAGTTACAATAAAAATTGTTGCCTATCTTAAAAATCTCTTGCAATAATTTTATATGTATGGTATATTAAAGGTTGGAGAGTAAAAATGTCAATTAAAGTATGGAATTATCTTAAAGAGTATGAAAATGAGAAAAAAGAAATTTATTTTGCAATTCAAAGGGTATTAGAATCTGGTTTTTTAATACTTGGAGAGAATGTTAAAAGGTTTGAAACAGAATTTGCCAGATACTGTGGTGTTGAATTTGGAATTGGTGTCAATAGTGGAACAGATGCCCTTTTTCTTGCCCTTAAATCATTAGATATAGGTTCTGGAGATGAAGTTATTACTGTAGCTAATACGGCTGTGCCAACTGTTTCAACTATTGTTTCAACAGGTGCCACCCCTCGTTTCGTCGATATAGTTCCAGAAACTTATCTCATGGATACTTCTAAATTAGAAAAGGCAATTACTGAAAAAACAAGGTGTATTTTACCTGTTCATCTCTACGGTCAATGTGTTAATATGGATGAAATAAAACAAATAGCAAATAAATATGGATTAAAAATTGTGGAAGATTGTGCCCAGAGTCATGGGGCAAGCTTCAAGGGAAAAAAAGCAGGTTCTATGTCTGACCTTGCCGCTTTTTCATTTTATCCAACAAAAATTCTTGGTGGTTATGGAGATAGTGGAATGATTCTAACAAATAATAAAAATTTATATGAAAGATTGCTAAGAATCCGCTTTTATGGAATGGAAAAAACATATTATTCATTAGAACATGGTTATAATTCCAGACTTGACGAACTTCATGCCGCTATACTTTTAACTAAATTAACGCACCTTGATGAGTACATCTTAAGAAGAAAATTTCTCGCCAGTCAATATGACCAATCTCTGGCACAGACAAATCTTATTTTACCTGAAACAGCACCAGGAAATGAACATACCTACTATTTATATGTCTGTCGTCATCCATCGCGAGACCAGATTATTGAGGAATTGAAAAAAAGAGAGATTTTCGTTAATATTAGCTATCCCTGGCCAATACATACAATGACGGCTTACAAATATCTGGGATATAAAGAAGGCGATTTACCTTATACCGAACAGGTGGCTAAAGAAATCTTTTCATTACCTTTATATCCTACTTTAACAGATGAGGAACAGAAAATCATTGTAACGGCTTTATATGAAATATTAGCAGGAATGTAACTATTTAACCATTTCACGAAATTAAAAGTAAGTAACTGGTAAATGGTAACTGGTAAATGGTAACTGGTAACTGGTAATTGGTAAATGGTAACTGGTAATTGGTAACTGGTAACTGGTAACTGGTAAATGGTAAATGGTAAATGGTAACTGGTAATTGGTAATTGGTAAATGGTAACTGGTAATTGGTAACTGGTAACTGGTAATTGGTAATTGGTAACTGGTAACTGGTAACCATTTACCATTCACCATTTTACCATTCACCAGTTACCATTTACCAAAACTAAGAGAGGTGATTTTTTATGTGGAAGGAAATAGGAATAGAATTAGAGAAATTACTCAAGACAATATTAGAAATGGGTGACTATCTTTGAAGTATCTAAGATTAAAAAGGAAATAACTAATCTCCAGAATGCATCATTTAAACCTGATTTCTGGCAGGATGCGGTTACGGCTCAGGCGAAAATGCAACAATTAAGCACCTTGAAAGATAAAATTGAACCTTATGAGAAAATTTACAAAGAGATAGATGAACTAAAGGTATTATTTGAGTTAGGTCAGGAAGAGAATGATGCACTTACCTATAAGGAAATAGCTAAAAGATTACCTTTTTTAAAAAAAGAGGTAGAGGACTTAGAATTTAAAAGGATATTTTCGGGTGAGCATGATAAAAGTAATGCCTATTTATCTATTCATCCGGGTGCAGGGGGAACAGAATCTTGTGATTGGGCGGCAATGTTACTCAGAATGTATTTAAGATGGGCTGAGGAGAAAAAATTTATAACACAAACCCTTGAGTTCTTACCTGGTGAAGAAGCAGGTGTAAAAAGTGTTACGATTTTTGTCGAGGGAAAATATGCCTACGGCTATTTAAAGGCAGAAAAAGGAGTCCATCGCCTGGTAAGAATCTCTCCATTTGATGCGAATAAAAGACGACATACCTCTTTTGCCTCAGTTTTTGTTATGCCTGAGGTAGAAGAATTAGAAGTAGAAATTAATGAAGATGATTTAAGGATTGATACATTCAGGTCAAGTGGACCCGGTGGGCAACATGTCAATGTTACAGATTCAGCTGTTCGAATTACACATCTGCCAACAGGTATTGTTGTTAGTTGTCAATCAGAGCGTTCCCAGTATAAAAATAAGGCAAATGCTATGTCTATCCTTCGCTCAAGAATATATGAATATTATGAAGAAGAACAAAAAAAACAATTATCTAAAATCGGAGGAGAAAAACAGGAAATAGGGTGGGGAAGTCAAATTCGCTCTTATGTCTTTCAACCATATACAATGGTAAAAGACCACCGCAGTAATCTGGAAATAGGTAATGGCCAACGAGTTATGGATGGCTGGATAGACCCATTTATTGAGGCATATTTACGAATGAATAAAAAAGGATAACCGTTCAGGTGGTAATTTACCGCAGAGACGCAGAGGAACAGAGAAGATATAGAAATAAATTAGATCACATAAAAGATTATTGATTAAGATATGGAAATACACAGGACCTGCTTACCGAATGTTCGGTGGTGTCTTAATCTAGTGTCGTGTTGAACAAATAACGCACGGAATTTGATTCTGGTAACTGGTGATTGGTAATTGGTAACTGGTAATTAAATACCGTTCGGCTGAGGTAATCGGTCAGTTATTGGTGGGAGAAAGGCATAAAGATTAAATTTCTCGCTAAGACACAAAGAACTCACAGGAATAAATTATAATCTTTGCGAACTTTGCGTCTTTGCGAGAGAAAATTTCTATTTAGTTTTTACCACTGATAACTGAGGGATTACCGGCTGAGCTCAGGACGAAACTATTTAA
>JBFLXS010000419.1 GCA_040755795.1 bacterium
AGTTACTGGTTTTCAGATAAGATTGTTTTAGCTATGTATCGAGCTAAACCGGTAACACAAAAAGAGTCACCTAAATTACATCGGATTGTAGATAATCTATGTCAATTTAGTCAATTACCAAAACCAAAGGTTTATATTATTCCTGAGCTTACTCCTAATGCCTTTGCTACGGGTAGAAATCCAAACCATGCGGCGGTGGCTGTAACTAATGGAATACTTCAATTATTAAGCGAAGATGAGTTAGAAGGAGTTTTAGCCCATGAATTGGCTCATATTAAAAATCGGGATATTTTGATTGCGACTATTGCCGCAACTATTGTGGGTGCAATCAGCTGGATGATTCATTTTGCCAGATGGATACCAATAGGCCGAAGTGATGATGAAGAAGGAGGTAATCCATTAGCATTTATAGTGATGCTTATTGTTGCTCCTATAGCCGCACTGCTGATTCAAATGGCTATCTCACGCTCGCGGGAATATTTAGCCGATGACTCTGGTGCACAGATGTGTGGAAAACCAATAAGTCTTGCCAATGCCTTACGAAAATTAACGCTTGGTGTTCAACGCCTACCAATGGACGTTAACCCAGCTACGGCTCATATGTTTATTGTCAACCCACTCCTGGGTGGTGGTTTAATGACGCTATTTAGCACTCATCCACCTATAGAATCAAGAATAGCAAAATTAGAAAATCAGGTTATCGGTAATCAGGTAACCAGGTAATTGGAGGAAATTTTTATGCCAAATGTAAAGATTGGCTCAATAATATTACGAGTCCTTAGTGTCATAGCCGTTTTATTAATAATGGTCGTAGTGGGCACGGCTATATATATCTTTTTACCTACATCTGCGGTGGGAAAAACGGTTATTGTTCCAGATGTAACCGGAAAACATTTAATCAATGCCACAAATATTTTATGTAAGTCTAAACTGAGGGTTAATAAGATTTATGAGGAACATTCCCTGGAGAAAAATTATATTATTTCCCAGGACCCTCTACCGGGAACAAAGGTAAAATCAGGAAGGACGATAGACTTAAAAGTAAGTGTGGGCAACTCTATGGTTATTCGAGTTCCAAATCTTCAAAATATTCCTCTTACAGAAGCAAAACATCATCTTAACCGCTTATCAAATCAAAAATTACAGACAGGGCAAATATCTTATGCATACTCTTCGGTAGAAAAAGATTATGTCATTGCTCAAAGCCCGCTTCCTAAAACAAAATTACCAGAGAATTCTAAAATAAACCTGCTTATCAGCCTGGGTAATAGACCGTTTAGTTTTTATATGCCTGAATTAACTGGCATGAAACTTGATGATGCAACTAAATTAGTTAAAAAAATAGGCTTAAGGATAACTCGAATCCGCGAAGAAATATCCACTGAATATGAACGAGGAACAATCATCAATCAAAAACCCCTTTACGGATATAGAGTTACAATTGGGGATGGGCTGACATTAACGGTAGCAAATAAATAGATAAAATGGCTAAGAAGAAAAAATCTGTCAAGAAAAAATCCAAACAAGGTTTTACGGCTATCTTTAACAAGGAAGAAAATTTTTCTCACCTTTCATTTCCACAAATACTTATTGGATTACTTATCTTTATTGTCTCTTTCTTCATTTACTTAAAGACACTGACACCTACGGTTGGCTATCATGATTCTGGAGATATGACCGTAGCGGCATTTTTGTTAGGTATCCCTCACCCACCTGGTTATCCTCTTTATTGTCTCTGTGGAAAATTATTTACCTGCATTCCAATAGGAAATATCGCCTATCGACTAAATATGATTTCTGGTTTATTTGGGGCATTAACCGTGATGATGGTGTATTTTATTACTTTAAAAATAGGAAGTAGGAAGTGGGAAGCAGGAAATAAAGAGAATAAATTCATCCCTCATCTCTTATCCTTCATCCCTGCGGTGGTAGCAAGTTTTATGTTGGCATTTGCCGTGACATTCTGGGAACAGGCAGTTATTGCCGAAAAATATACCTTAAATGCCCTGTTTGCCACGCTTTTAATCTTTATCTTACTAAAGTGGGCAGAAGCAATGAGCACGGAGCAAAAAACTCAAAACTATCTCTACCTATTTTCTTTCCTCCTTGGTTTAGCCTTCACTCATCACCTCCAGACCATCTTCCTTATTCCAGCAGGTATTTATTTGGTTTTTGTAACCATTGGTCGGAATTATAAAAAAATTTTAAACATACCATTTATCATTAAAAATCTTATCTTTTTGGGGCTACCACTCTTTTTATATCTTTATTTACCTCTCCGAGCGATGGCGAAACCACTGGCTAATTGGGGAGACCCTTCAACCTTTGAACGATTTAAGGAACATATTACGGCTGAGGCTTATAGTGGTTTTTTTGTGATGAACACCCTTTTTCAGAATTTAATAGAGCACCTGAGCACATTTTTTATTCATCAGATAACTTTACTCCCTGTTATATTTGGCTTATTAGGGGGAATAATACTTTTTATCAAAAGAAAACATCTGGCTATCTTCTTGCTCATTATTGCCATTGCGGATACCATTCATTCGATTCGATATACTATTCCAAATATAGAAGATTACTACATCCCGGCGTTTATTGTCATTAGTATCTGGATAGGACAGGGAATAGCCGGAATTATAGAGCTCGGAATTAAAAACTGGAAATTAAATCCATATCTCTATCTCCTTTTCTTACTTTTACCAGTGTTGCCATTATTAACTCATTATCAACATAATGATAGAAGTAAATATTATTTACCTTACGACCATTGTATGAATATTTTAAACTCTCTAAAAGAAAATGCCCTTTTGATTACTAAAGGAGATGATGACCTATTTCCTATCTGGTATTTGCAATATATCGAAAAAAGGCGGGAAGATGTTGCCCCTTTTAATATGATATTATTTAAGAATCCATGGCATATAGAACAAAACAAAAGACAACATCCATATCTCAACTTAAGTATTGAACCGAAAAGGATTGTTAAATCCACAAATCCCCAGGGTGATGGATTAGATGATATTAGCCGCTCAAGGCTGGTAGATACTGTTACCCGAAATTATGAGAGATACCCTACTTATAGTTATTATATTGATTGTCTGTCTAAAAACTACTCATTGGGAATTGAGGGATTACTTTGTCGAGTATTACCTTCAGCGGATAGGAATAGACTCCTGGCAGGACTTGACGAACATAAAAACTGGCTTAAATGGGCAAGAAGACTCTCAAAGATTAAAGATAGAAGAGGTATTGATACGCTTAAAACTTATGCGATGACATATTTAAATCGCGGGACAACATATTTTACCGCAGGTAAATTCGAATCCGCAATGGAGGAGTTTAAGGCTGGGATTAAGATCCAACCTGACTCCATAGACCTGCATTATAATCTTGGCGGAACTTACCTTAATCTTGGCAGGCGTAATGAGGCAATTAATGAATTCAAAAAGGTATTGGAACT
>JBFLXS010000420.1 GCA_040755795.1 bacterium
ACTTAACAAAGCAATAGGTTGTTCACCACCTTATTTTCCTTCCTTTGCGTCCTTTGCGAAATCTTCCTTTGCGCTCTTTGCGGTTAAATCTTTATACCTTTAAAAAACTTGAACATCAAGTAATAAGAATCAATACCCCACCTCTATCAAATATAATCCTTGCGGCGGGACAAGAGGACTTGCTTTTGCCCTATCCTTTGATTCTAAAATATGCTTAACATCTATCGGTGCTAATTTTCCGCCACCAACATCTATCAAAGTCCCAACAATTGTCCGAATCATATTGAATAAAAAGGCGTTTGCCTTGATATTAAAAAATATAATCTCATTTTCTTCAGGAAGCCCGAACTTGTTCGGGGTATTTTCCATCAACAAGTTGAGACAGCCGTTAGTAGAAATACTAAGTTCTTGCACATCTCGGATAGGGCTTTTTACAGTTTTTATTTCTGAGGCAAAGGCACTGAAATCGTGAGTTCCAATTAGGAATTCACAGGCTTGACGCATCTTCTCTAAATTTAACTCAAATGGTAACCAATAGGCATAATGGCGATAAAATACATCAGGATATTTCGAATTAATGAGTAGATAGTGATATTTTCTATATTTAGCGGAAAAGCGGGCATGAAAGGTATCATCTACATAAGAGGCATCATAGACAACAATATCTTCGGGCAAATGGCTGTTTAGTGCCCTGGAAAATGCCTCGATTGGGATACGGGAATTCGTAAAGAAATTCACTACTTGAGTCCTCGCATGAACTTTCGCATCAGTTCTACTTGCACAGATGACTTTTACCTCCTCACCAGTCAATTTCTTTAAAGCCTTTTTTAATGTCCCACAAATCGTATTTACATCTGGTTGAATTGCCCAACCATGATAATTTGTTCCATCGTAAGATAGAATGAGTTTGATATTTTTCATCTGATTTTTAATCCTTCCAACCATACAAATAAAGATTTCCTTCCTTGAACAAGGGCTTCAGGTATTTTGAGGCAAAATCATTGAAACTTTCTACATCTTCCTTTGATACCCCGTTGTCCGGATAATAATAAGCGGAGATGACGGTGGTATTGACCAGGATGTGAGTAATTTGTTGGTTATTAAAATACTCCTTAATTTTAGCCAAATCTTTATAGTCAGAATATTTCCATTGCCAGTGGACAAGAGAAAAATCAGGAATAAATTCTCGGTTGCAATAATAACCTTTCTTTTCACCGATAAAGTATATCTTAGCATTTTTGGGTAAATTTTGGTTGATGAATTCCATTGCATTATAATATCCTTTTTCTGCATTTCGACGGATGAAATCATCCCGCGACTCAAATCCAAGGATAAAACTAATCGGATTACGAAAATGAATGATTTGAAACCCATCCCAGCTTAAAATAGCCAACCAGATACCAGTAATGATGCTGAGAATTACCCTTTTAATGATAACAAGTTTTGGGGTATCAAAAATGGTATAAAAGATACTGGCTAAAATTATGGCTAAAAATGGGAATATAGGAAGAAGATAGCGTGAAGAATGTAATCCAAGACTCCAGAGAATAAATTTTAAAATGATATAAAACAGAAGATAGATACCTGCAATTTTTGTCTTTTTTATAAAAATTAAAAGAGGTAGAAGGGCGAGATAAACCGGGGTAATCGTTGCCCCAAAAGGAAGGTTGCCCAATGCCCCATAAATAGTAACATCCCATGGCAGACATAAGGATTCAAACCAGGTTTCTCCTAAGGTAAATACCTTATTTGAGGTTTGAGCAGTAATTATTTCTACAGGAGATAATTTTACCTTTTCTATGAATAAATTTTGAAGAAAAGGGTAAAATGGATTATGAGTATAGACAAAGTTTTTTATATACCAGGGTGAACCGACTACAGCACAAATAATTCCAAAGATAGCAGTTTTACTTATTGTCTTTCGCCACCCAATTTTAGCTAATCCAAAACCTATCACACTTAAGCCTAAAATAATCACCGTATAAAGTCCTGGATATTTAATTCCAGCAACAAAACCACACATAATTGCCAGAATTATTAACCATCTATTTTGATGATATGTGGTCATCCAATTTAAGAAGGCATAAACACTTAATAACTCATAGAAGGTCAGCCCGAAATCAATATACGCTGTTCTTGATAAGAAAATCACTAATGGGCAGATATAGAATATACTTGTGGCTAATAATGAGCCTTTAGGGTTAAAATGGCGTTGGCATAAACTACTAATTCCAATAAGCGTTAAAAGACCAAATGAGAAATGGAATAACTTGGCTAAAATATCACTACTCAATAACATTCCAAGTAAATATAGCATCCCAATATTTGCAGGAAAATTAGCAAAGGCGACATTTGATATGTGAAATATACCTTTGTGTTGAAGATAAAGTTTAGGTCCCTCAAGATGATAGGCTAAATCATCCCAATCAAACGGTGGACATAAACTATGCAGAAAACATAAACTACAGGTAATCATAATAAGTGAAGCCTGAAGAGTGAACAGTGAAGATTGAACAGTGAACAGTGAAGAGATATTGCTCTTTTTGGAAGTTTGAACACATAAAATGATTAAAACCAATAATAACCCATAAATAATTCTGGTATCAAGTAATTTTAAAAATCCTAATCCCATAATTAAATAAGATAATATCGCCAGTCCCAGACCAATACCAAATACAAATCTTTCCTGGCTGGATGAGAATTCAAACAAACAAACTGAAAAAATCTTAACCCCTAAACTATAGGCTGATAAACTAATGATAAGCAACAGAAATATATCTGGCAGGACAGTAAAGTGGTGATATTTTGGCAGGTAAAGGAGTAAAATTCCCACGGTGCAGAGGCAAAATAATATGGTTATTCGGATTTTAGGTTTTAGCCTTTCATCCCCTCTATAAAACCTTAAAGGATTACCTCCAAAGAATTTTTTTATCTTTTCCAACTTCTTAAGTTCCTTACCGATTTTCGGCATAGTTCAAAACTGGGTAACCGTTCAGATAGTAATTCACCGCAGAGACGCAGAGGAACAGAGAAGACATGGAAATAAAAAGGTAATCGGTTATTGGTAATCAGGTAATCGGTCACCGATAACTGATTACCAATCACCGATTACCAGGATTCCACTTCAGATGGCTAAAAGTGTTACATTAATCTGTACTCAAAAGCTTGCTCTGATGAAAATCCGTAATGGAATGAAGCAAGTGGTAAATAGTTTTTAATTTTTTCTCTGCGTCTCTGTGTCTCTGCGGTGAACGATTACGATTCTGGAAAACAACAAATTTCCATAAATTTCTATTAGTTTCTATTAACTTCAATTTTTTTAATAATATCTCCTTATCTCCATAATCCCTATATCTTCTTTTCGGACACTATTTCAACCTTTATGCTAGATTAAGACACCACTAACTCTCTTACCTCAC
>JBFLXS010000421.1 GCA_040755795.1 bacterium
GGATATGAAAGAGGATAAATTCAGAGACGAATGTGGCATTTTTGGCGTTTATGGTCATCCAAAGGCAGGCAGATTAACATATCTGGGTATATTTGCCTTACAACACCGTGGACAAGAAAGTGCCGGGATTGTTACTTCAAATGGGAAGGAATTAATTCCTCATCGTGGAATGGGGCTGGTGACAGAAGTATTTAATACCCCATCTCTCCGAGAATTACCTGGCAAAATAGCGATGGGGCATGTTAGATATTCTACGACTGGCGGTAGTCGAGCTGAAAATGCCCAACCACTGACGATATATTCTTCAAAAGGCCAATTAGCCATCGGACATAATGGTAACCTGGTTAATACTACACAGATACGCTCTAAATTAGGAAGAAAAGGGGCTACTTTTCAAACGACATCAGACTCAGAAGTTATTATCCAGCTTATCACCCATTCTAAAATGCCACAATTACATGATGCCATAAGAGATGCCCTGTCAAATGTTAAAGGGGCATACTCGCTGTTATTAATGACCTCAGATGAATTAATTGGAATTCGTGACCCCTATGGAGTTAGACCGTTATGTATTGGCAAACTGGGAAAGGCATATATTTTTGCTTCAGAAACCTGTGCCTTAGATTTGATTGGAGCGGAATATCTTCGTGATGTCGAACCTGGGGAAATGGTTGTTATCAATCGCAAAGGATTGAAATCTTTACAGGCTATTCCTTCCTCTCAATGTGACCTCTTTGCTGAAGAAAAACTCCTGCCTAAAAAAGAGGCACAATGTATCTTTGAATTTATCTATTTTGCTCGACCTGATAGTAAGGTCTTTGGTGAAAATGTCTATCTGATAAGAAAAGAATTAGGCAGACAATTAGCGAAAGAATATCCCATAGAAGCAGATGTAGTTATTCCCATTCCGGATTCAGGGGTATCGGCGGCATTGGGTTTTGCTGAAGAATCTAAAATTCCGTATCAATTAGGATTGATGCGTAATCACTATGTCGGTCGCACATTTATTGACCCAAAACAATCAATTCGAGAATTAGGTGTCCAGATAAAATTAAATCCAGTGCGTGAAGTGATAGGAGATAAAAGAGTGGTTGTGATTGATGATTCCATTGTTCGCGGAACTACCTGTCAGAAAATAATGAATCTGCTTCACAAGGCAGGTGTAAAAGAAATACATCTCCGCATAAGCTCCCCACCTATCAGATTCCCTTGTGTTTATGGAATTGACACCCCAACGACAAAGGAATTAATCGCCGCAAATTACTCCCTTGAAGAAATAAAAAGATTTATGAATGTAGATACCCTGGGGTATTTAAGTATTGAGGGACTTCTAAGACCTATTGAAGATTCTATTAAAACTTTTTGTCTGGCTTGTTTCAATGGAAAGTATCCGATTAAAGGAAAAGGTAAGCCTTTTTAATGCTACCTGATTTCCATTACACATAACCTCAACGGTGTCTTACAGATTAAAAGAAATGATGAGGATTGAGATAAATGATAAGGGAATAAAATTAAATATGCTCTGGTTAAAATCTACGATTGGTTGGGATGATGTCCTTGGGCTTACGACTGAATATGACCAACGATCAGGACGGTTTATAACCACCATTACCACATCCGAGGTTAATATTACGGATATTTATCGGCCTGTATTTGATTCAAACACAAAAGGATATTGTCAAATTTTACATCAAATCTTGAATAATTCGCCTAATGCCACGATAGATTTAACTACAGAAATCTTTGCCAATTTTCCTGACCCAGCCCTTAATGATGAAAAGGAGTATAGAGATAGATTAGGCTATAACCCGGCTGATGTTATCTCACGGTTGAATTTAGCCTATATTTATCTTCAGCAAGTTGAATTAAAAAAAGCCATAAAACAACTTAAGGAAGTCATCAGGCAACTTTCGACTAATTTTGAGGCATATTTTGTGCTTGGTTGCATCTTTTTAATTAAAAAATCCGAAAAAAAAGCAATAATCTTTTTTGAGCAAGCATTTCAGTATAACCCCAATCATCTGACGAACAAAAGATATTTATCACGGGCATATTTTTTGAATGGTAAAACAGCCAGAGCAATTACCTTACTTGAAAATAATATTAAAATAGACCCTTACCATTTTGAATCTTATATAGACCTTTGCGAAAATCTTGTTGCGACGAATAAATATGACCAGGCTCTGGCTAAATTGAAAGAGGTTGCAGAAGCAATAAATAATTATCGTCAAAGGGCGAAAGAGGAATTCCCCCCTGCTGAATTAGTTAGGTTAAAAAGAATTGAGAAGACCATTGAAGAAAAATCAGGTTATGTGGAAAGGATTAAAACAGATACATCTTTCCGGAGAAAAATAAAGGCAAAGAATATGTCTATAAAAATATTAACTATCCTGGCGATTATTGGGATGATAATTTCAATCCTGATGAAGATAATAGAGATATTCTTCCCTTCTTTTCCTTAATCTCAGCCTGAGACTACCCACGAATTCAATCTTGAAGAGGCACTATTCTTCTGTATGCCTCAAGATATTTTTCAGAGGTCTTTTTTATTATGCTATCTGGAAGTGTTGGGGCAGGGGGATTTTTATCCCAGTTGATTTTTTCTAAGTAATCTCGGACAAATTGTTTATCAAAACTTACCTGAGCTCTACCTGAACAATAATCATCCATTGTCCAAAAACGGGATGAATCAGGTGTCAAAAGTTCATCTATCAAAATAATTTTATCTTCACAAATTCCAAACTCAAATTTCGTATCAGCCAGGATTAGTCCTTTTGCCTCTAACTCTTTACTGGCTAATTCAAAAATCTTCAAACTTATCTCTTTTAAATATTTTGTCGTGTCAACTCCAACCATATCCTGGACATCCATCTCAGTTATATTAATATCATGTCCAAATGTTGCCTTTGTGGCTGGAGTAAAGATAGGTTCAGGTAATTTTGCGGATTCTGTAAGTCCTGTTGGCAGTTCAACTCCGCAGACAGATTGGGTTTGTTGATATTCCTTCCAGCCTGAACCACTTAAATATCCCCGCACGACACACTCTACTGGTAATGGTTTTGCCTTTTTGACTAACATCGACCTTCCGGATAATAAATGCTTATAGGGAAAGAATTCTCC
Organism: bacterium; assembly: GCA_040755795.1. Taxonomy (NCBI): domain Bacteria; species bacterium. The sequence goes on from JBFLXS010000421.1 coordinate 3,121, forward strand.
TGAAAATTTTTCTACATCGCTGGTAATTAAATGATTGTTGATAACATCCTTTGTCCGATTAAACCAATATAAAGAGAGGGCAGTCAACACCTTACCTTTATGTGGGATACCATTTGGCAGAATGACATCAAAGGCTGAAATTCTATCCGTGGCGATGATTAGAAGTTTACCATCAAATTCATAAATATCCCTCACCTTACCCTTAGAATAAGATTTTAAGTCTTTTAAATCAGTTTCCAAAATTATCAGTTCTTCCATTTCTCATTCACCTCAATT
>JBFLXS010000422.1 GCA_040755795.1 bacterium
TAACATGCAAATTCAATCTTAACAGAGCACTATAATCTTTGCGTTCTTTGCGGTTAATTTCTTTGCGTTCTTTGCGGTTAAAAAAGGATAAACCACTTAATCTTAAAAAAAACTTGAATATCGAGTATTAGATATCTTGCAATGACCTGAACGCTTACAATTTTGTTTTCCCATGTCGACCTATTTCACAGGTCGAATCTTTGTGGTTTTTTATAGTCTTAACTAATTTAGCCTTTAACGGCATTTATCTCTTTCTTCTTTCAGTTTCGGTGAGGATTTCAACTAATCTTGCGGTATAAATTCTAAATTCCTCTCCAATAGTATTTACCTTAATGATAAAATAATTATAGGCAGCTACGGCAATAATCGCTACAAATAATCCTCCAGCAGTGGCGACTAAAGCCTCAGATATACCTCCAGCAACAACATCTATTCCTCCGGTACCAGTTAGACCAATATTATGAAATGCACGAATAATCCCTAATACAGTGCCAAATAGTCCAATAAAAGGAGCGATACTTCCAATCGTTCCCAGCATCCAGATATACCTTTTTAAATCGAGTGATTCTTCTATCCTGACACGGTCTAAACCCTCGATAATCTCATCCTTACTCCGGTCATATCTTAACAACCCTTCTTTAAAGATAAGAGGAAGTGGTCCTGTAACCATCTCACAAAGATTTATTGCCTCCATAACATTACCTTTGAGAATACTATTTTGAATCTTATATAAGAGTTCTTCAACATCTATATTTATTTTTCTAAAACTCCACATCCGTTCAATAATAATTGCCAGGATAAGAATCGAGCAAAGTCCTAATGGAATCATTGCAATTCCACCTTTAAAGATAATATCTAATAAAGTTTCATTTGCAAACATTATGGTTAACCTCCTCTTTATTTGGTAACTGGTAACTGGTGAATGGTAATTAGTTATCAATTACCCTTTCCGATTACTTATTTTGTAATGAGTCAGTATTATACCACTCATTTGGGGGTAATGTGTAATAAAACATTAGCCCCCCCAACCTTCTTTGTTAAAGGGGAATTTTGCCTACAAACCTGCAGTTCTGCTAATCCTCCAAATCTCTAATCTCTAATTCCCCATTTCACTGACCCATTACGATTTATAGATTTATTGTAATCTTTGCCGATAGTTTTTTCTTTTTATACCAATCGTCTAATGCCATTTCTTTCTTTTTTTTAAGAATATCCTGTCTAATCTTTTCTTTTTCTTTCGAATATTTTATTTCATCAATCTGTCTTTCTATCAATTGAGCGATTAAAAAGCCTGACCATATCTTAATCGGCTGACTTATCTGGTCTTGTTTTAAATTGAATATCTCCTCTATCTCCGGGAAATAACCTAATTCTGAAACAGGTTGTTGATGTCCGAAAGATTCAGTTTCCTTTATCTCTAAAGAATACTCTGTAGCGACAGTTCCAAACCCTTGCGTTATTTTACTATAAATTTCATCTATTTTTGATTTTGCTATTTTTTCTGCCTCTTGTCTTATTTTTTGATGATGAATTGTATTTTTAATCCCTTCGCTCGCCTCAGATAGCGGAATAGTGCGGGCTTGTCTTTTGTCTTCAAGTTTAATGATATGGAATCCAAATTGGGTTTCGACAATATCGCTTATTTCACCTAATTTTAAGTTAAAAGCGGCATCTTCGAATGGTTTAACCATTTGTCCCCGGCTAAAGAAATTTAAATCTCCACCTTGATTTTTAGATGGGCAGGCAGAATATTTCATAGCTAATTCTTCAAAACTGCCACCTGCTTTTATCTCTTTTAATATATCTTCAATCTTTGCTTTTGCCTCTTTTTTATTGTTTTCGGGTTTTATCAAGATGTGTCTTGCTCTGACTTGTTCAGGTTGTTGATAATCAGTGAGGTGCCTGCGGTAATAATCTTCAATCTCCGTGTCGGTAATGGTGCCAGCATCGATTTTATCTTCTTCAAATTTTATCAGGACATATCTTATCCGAATCTTCTCGTTAGTGGTGCAAAATTCTTTTCTTATCTCCCCTTCCGAAACCTTAACTGCATTTTTTATTCGTTCCTCTAATTTAGTTCGCATAAGGATCTTGCGCTGTCGTTCATAGATTTTACTCCAGTCAATTTCAGGATTAGCTAATGCCAAACGATATTTTGTTTCATCAAACTTACCTTTAGCATCTTTAAACTGTGGGCTATTTTTTATGCTTTCGTCAAGCTCTTTTTCTGTTACCTTGATAACTTTTTCTGCCTCTTGAGAAAGTAATGTATCACGGATTAAACCTTCAATTACTACATTTTTTAATGCTTCCTCCCATTCCTGCGGGAATTTGCCATATTTCTGTTTATATAAATCACGGTGGTAATCAAAAGCCATTTTATATTGAGCATAAGTAAATTTTGTTTCATTAACCGTAATGACCACCTGAGAAAGAGGTATCTCCTTAGATTCTATTTTTAAACAACTTAAGATTAAAAACAAGATAATGAAAAGAGTAATTTTTTTCATTTCAATGATTAAGTATAACAAAAGAGGTGAATAAAGTCAAGTAAAAAAAATGCGACCTCAGGTCTGAAGAATAAGAGAGCGTTGCGTAGGACATAAAGTTATATCTATGGTCCCTGGCATTGTGTTACCTCATTTCTTGCCATCTTTTTGTATTTTTTGACATTTTGGAATCCCAAAAAACAACCCAGAGGGTCATTAACCAGTCGATATAGCAGTTATTATTCAAAACTTTACTTAGAATTAAATACTCGTAGTGAATTAACAAGATATGCGTGAACCATTACTCCACTATGTCAAATTAGGGCTATAACTCTCTATATCTTTAGACAAGACAATTATGTCCATTTGGCTTGCCTTCTCCCATTTCGTAACTATTCACCACGAAGAGCACGAAGGGCAGGGAGATGTTACAGAACAAATCTCTTTACTGTGATTCAGACACTGGACATCAGACACAAGACTATAGACTCTACTTATGCAGGAAATTAGCGGCATTTAAGAAGCCTTCCTCAAAACTTCACCCTCTGAATTTTTCCCTAAGCCTTACCTACAGAAGTATAGGTAGCTCTCCCAAGCCTTCATTCTTCTGCAATTTCTGCCCCTTTTAGTCTGATGTCTATAGTCTACTGTCTGAATCACAGCTTCATGAATTCGATAATTCATCAAATTTCACTTCGTGCTCTCCGTGCCCTTCGTGGTGAATAGTTACCCCATTTCTTATGATAAAATGGAAAAAATAGAAGGTGAAAATTCTACCTCATCCTTCATTTAATGTCCCATAGGGACAACATATCGGTAGAAATAAATATCCTACAAACATAAATGCCGTAGGCATGAGATAGTTAAAATTCAATCGGTTTAAAAATATATC
>JBFLXS010000423.1 GCA_040755795.1 bacterium
ATTTCGAGCAGGATACAAAACACTAACTAAAGATGAATTAAAATCCTCAGATTTAACCTATGGCGCAGGATTTAGATTACCAGGCACAGGTATAGGACTTGATTATGCCTATTGTGATTATGATGATCTGGATGATACCCATCGGGTATCTTTAATGACAAAATTCTAATAGTTATTAGTGATGAGATAATTATATTAAAATGAACCACAGAGACGCAGAGATATGGGTGTGTCTTTGTGTTTCTGTGGGGGCTAAAAAGTATTTTTAAGAGGAAACAATGGAGATAGCAGAAACAATAAAAAAAATTATACAAGAACTTATAGTACCTGATTTGCAAGCCATTAAGTCAGAAAATGAACAGATTAAAACTGCTCTTGCAGTTATGAATAAACGACAGGATGATACGAATACCCATTTGGTTGACCAGAGCAGAAGAATTGATGAAACGAACAAACGGATTGATGATCTGAGAGTAGAATTGAAAGAAGAAATATCTAAAAATACGATGCGGATAGATGAAACAAATAAACGGATTGATGATTTGCGAGTAGAATTGAAAGAAGAAATATCTAAAAATACGACGCGGATAGATGAAACAAATAAACGGATTGATGATCTGAGAGTAGAATTGAAAGAAGAAATATTTACGAATACAATGCGAATTGATGAGACTAATAGACGGATTGACCGACTATATGAGGTAATTGTTAGACGAGATGAGTATGAGAAGTTGGAAATAAAGATTCTAAGACTTGAAAATGAGGTAACAGATCTAAGGAGAGAATTGAAATTAGCCGCATAATTAAAAAGGGACTGAAGGAAATGATTTGTCCATAATCTAACCACGGAGAAGACGAATTAGAGATGAGGAGTTGTAATTGAAGGGAAGGAAATTCGTTTTTTGAAGAGTGCCGTGGTTTTATTTTTGTATGGTTACTGAACTTTTGCAACCTAACTTTTGCAGGAAAATAAATTTATCGTAAGCGGTGGATTATTTTAGCATTTCGGATGTCAACTTATTTTTACCGTCTCACTGTAGATTTAGGAGGAATAAAGTATGTCTGAGGAGACAAGTGAACAAAATAAACAGCTCCAGAGATTATCCAGCCTCTATATAATTGGTAAAGCAATGGGTTCAACCATTATTCTGGATGAACTGCTTGATTTGATTATGGATGCCTGCATATCTCAGTTAGAAGCTGATACAGGCTCAATAATGTTACTTAATGAAGAAAAAGGAGAATTAACAATAAGTATCGCCAGAGGACTTTCACCTGAGGTAATTTCAAATACCAGGATAAAATTAGGTGAGGGGATTGCCGGGACAGTGGCAAAAGAAGGAGAACCTTTACTCCTTATTGGTAAAGTAACCGACCTGCGTTTTAGAAAGATACGGGAAGAAGAAAGAATAAAATCCGCTATGTGTGTTCCTCTTTCGGTTCGTGATAAAGTCATTGGTGTCATATCTGTTAATCGGCTAATTAAACCAATAGATTATACCAGTGAAGATTTAGGGCTTTTGTCTTTATTCGCCAGTCAAGCCGCTTCCGCCATAGCCAATGCAGAACTCTATAGTAAAGCCGAATCACGAATTAACGAACTGACTAAAATAAATGAGATTACTCAAACACTTAATTCTATTCGCAGTGAGGAAGAAATATTTAGATTAGTTGGAGATACCCTGCATGAGATAGTCAAATTTGATTTTTGTGCACTACTACTCTATGAAAATGAGGAAAATAGCTGGTTGTGGATAAAAACCAATACTCAACTCTCTAAAAAATATATTAGTGAAATTAAAAATAAATTACTTTCTATGTTTACTAACCTCTCAGATATTAAAATTACCCCGGAACACCTTATCACCACGATAGATAAAATAGGAGAATCAATGGATAAATCTATCATTGGGAAAAAGTTTGAATCATTCCTTGCATTTCCATTAGTCGTTCGAGGGAATGTAATTGGTATCTTTAATATCTGCCGTGTTGAAGAGCAAGCATTTAATCAGGATAATTTAAGGGTGTTATCTACTTTAGCCAATACAGTGGCTATTTCATTAGAAAATGCTCGATTATACCGCGGAATGAAACAAAAGGTAAGTGAATTATCCACATTATTTGAGGTAGGTAAGACGATTTCTTCTACTTTAGATTTAGAGAAGGTTCTAACCTTAATTTTAGAGGTAGCCGCAAGACTTATGGAAGCGTCCATTTGCTCTTTAAGACTGATTGGAGAAGAAAGGGAAATAGTATTAAATGCTTCTTATGGTTTAATGCAAGAGTATTTTAATGAAAAAGGAACAACCATTGGTCAACGCAAAACCATAAGTGAGGAGGCACTTCAAGAACGAAAACCAGTGATTATCACTGATGTCCCTAATGATAAAAAATACCACCATCCTGAATATGTTGCTAAAGAAGGTGTAAATTCATTATTATGTATTCCATTAGTGGTGAAGGAAGAATCAATAGGAGTCCTGACGGTATATTCTACACGGCACCAAAGATATACACAAGACCAGGTAAATTTACTTTCGGCTATTGCCGACCAGGCGGCTATAGCGGTTTCAAATGCCAAATTACATGAAGAAATACATAATAGTTTCCTGCGCACCGTTAAGGCATTGGCTGCGGCCGTAGATGCTAAAGACCCCTATACTAAAGGGCATTCTGAATCAGTAGTTAAATATACCTTAGATATAGCCAGAGAATTAGAACTTTCGAAAGAAGATATAGAATCGCTTGAAATTGCTGCACTTCTCCATGATATAGGGAAAATTGGAATAAAAGAAGATGTGCTTCTCAAACCTGGCAAATTAGATGAAGAGGAATGGCGTGTCATCAAGGAACATCCAATGATTAGTGCTAAAATTCTGGGACCTGTAGAATTTCCGGAAATAATAATGTTAGCCGTCAGACTTCACCATGAACAAATAGATGGCAAGGGTTACCCTGATGGCTTAAGCCAGGACAAAATACCTTTACATGCAAGTATTATTAAGGTTGCGGATGCCTTTGATGCGATGACATCAGATAGACCTTACCGTAAAGCATTGCCGCTGGATGTGGCTATAAATGAATTAAAGAAAGGCTCAGGAAGTCAGTTTCATCCGGGAGTCGTCCGGGCATTTCTCAAAATAGTTGAACGAGAACAACATAATCTTCAACAAATCGCAGGATAAAGGAGAAGTAACTATTCACCACGAAGGGCACGGAGAGCACGAAGTGAAATTTGATGAATTATCGAATAGAGTCATTACCTAAAATAGTAGAGAGTAGAGAGTAGTCAGTAGGGAAGAGGTGAAGAGTGGACAGT
>JBFLXS010000424.1 GCA_040755795.1 bacterium
AATTCTGTTGGATAAAAAAGATAGGCATAAGCCATATGTTTTGACCGACCAACCCGTCCCCTTAATTGATAAAGTTGTGCCAGACCAAACTGCTGGGCATTATTAATAATAATCGTATTGACCGTAGGTATGTCTATGCCTGATTCAATGATTAAGGTGGAGAGATTTTTTCCCCGAGAAGCGCTATTGCCCCGTCGCATTTGATTTGATGGGGTTACTTCTTGTAGAAGCACTACCCCTCACCATACCCTCTCCCCTGAGGGGAGGGGATTAAAGGGAGGGGAAAGAGGCTTTATCTATCAATTAAGTAGAGACAGAGCACTATCTGCACAGGTCGAAACTTTTCCCAATGAAGTATAAAAGTAGACACCTTTGACCCGCCTACGAAAAAATCTTCCTGCTTACCTTCATTATCTCACCAAAAACTAAAACTGAAGATGAGATTAAGAGAATACCACCACAATCAAGTAATGAGATAGTGGTGGTATGGAATATAGCCCTTAACGGCGTCCAGATTATCACCATTTGTAAAATAATCGAGCTTAATATCGCCCATATTAACCACATATTTGAAAATAAACCTCTAAATGCCGAGATGCGGTCACTTCTACAGTTCATAACATTGAACATCTGAAGCATCATTAAGGTGGTAAATGCTATTGTTCGAGCATAATCAAGATTTTCTTGAGGATTATAAAGATAAAATATTCCCAGTGTAGAGAGCATCATTATTATCCCAATGTACACCATCCAGGCAAATCGTCTGATGGAAACAATCTTTTTTCTTTTTTTCCTCGGCGGACTGGACATTATCCCCTTATCCGGCGGGTCTATGCCAAGGGCTAAAGCGGGTAAGCCATCGGTCATAAGATTTATCCATAAGATTTGTAAGGCTATTGCAGGTAAGGGCAGACCAATCATTATCGCGGTGAATATGGTAAATACCTCACCTAAATTAGAACTGAGTAAGTATGTGACAAATTTCTGGATATTATTGTAGATAGTCCTTCCTTCTTCAACCGCATTGACGATAGAGGCGAAGTTATCATCCCTGAGAATCATCTCAGAGGTCTCTTTGGCGACATCCGTGCCGGTTATTCCCATTGCAATTCCAATATCTGCGTCTTTTAAAGCCGGGGCATCATTTACCCCATCCCCGGTCATCGCCACGATATGGCCGTTCTTTTTTAATGCTTCGATTATCTGCATTTTATGTTCTGGAGAAACCCGGGCATAGATACTGACTTCTTCAACTATGCTATGCAGGTTTTTAATCTCATCTAATTCCTTACCGGTTAATGCCTTACCTGTCATTTCTAATTCTTTGGCGATTGCCATTGCTGTTAATTTATGGTCGCCAGTTATCATCACAACTTTTATGCCAGCGGTTTCACATTTTTTTATGGCGGCTTTTACTTCTTCTCTTGGCGGGTCAATCATCGCCTGTAACCCGACAAAGACTAAATCATCTTCCGTAGGTTTTGTCGTCTGGGTTTCTTTAAAGGCAAATCCTAAGATGCGTAAGGCATCCTGAGCAAACCCTTCATTTATTTTATGGATTTTTTCTTCGTCTTGTTTTGTTAATTTCCTTATTTTGCCATTGATGTAGATTTGGCGGCATTTTTCAAGAATAATATCTGGTGCTCCTTTGGTATAAGCAAAGAGTTTATTATCTATTTGATGGACAGTAGTCATCATCTTTCTTTTAGAATCAAAAGGGATTTCTGCTACCCGTGGATATTTTTTCTCTAATTCTTCTTTTATTAATCCTGCCTTTGCCGCACTGACGATTAAACTTGCCTCGGTTGGGTCACCAATGACTTTCTCTCCCTCAAGATTGGCATCATTGCATAAAACACCTATTCTTAACAATAACTCCTCCGGCGGTTTAGAGAAAGTCCCTTTGACAGAATAACCACTGCCAGTAACATTTATGACCTCATCATTTACAAATATTTTTTCTACAGTCATTTGATTACAGGTGAGTGTCCCTGTTTTATCTGAGCAAATGACCGTGGTGCAGCCAAGTGTTTCAACACTGGGTAGTTTTCTAATCAAGGCATTTTTCTTAATCATTCTCTGAACGCCTAATGCCAGGGAAATAGTAACGACAGCAGGTAATCCCTCAGGAATAGCGGCCACGGCTAAGGCAATGGCGGTGATGAACATTTCGATGTATTTACCTGTTTTTATTGCCCCAGCAACAAAAACAAAGATACAAATAGCAATAGTTAGCATCCCCAGCCATTGACCTAATTGCTTAAGGTTAATCTGTAATGGGGTAAGTCCTTTTTCTACCTCCTGGATTAATTCCGCAATCCTTCCTATCTCGGTATTCATAGCCGTGTTAACTACTACTGCCTTGCCGCGACCTCTGGTGATAATCGTGGATGAGAAAACCATATTTTTTTGCTCAGGCAGTGGTATTTTTTCGGCTAATAAAATCGCTTCTTTTTCAACCGGGGTGGATTCTCCGGTTAAAGATGCCTCTTGTGTCTGGAGATTTATTGCCTCGATTAACCTTGCATCTGCGGGTATTTTATCCCCTTCTTCTAAAACTAAAATATCTCCAGGAACAACCTCTTCTGCAGGTATTTCACAGACCTTGCCTCCTCTAATCACCTTTGCTTTTAGCGAAATAAGTTTTTTTAGTGCCTCGATACTCTTTTCAGCCCGATATTCTTGAACAAAGCCTAAAACAGCATTTAATACAAGAATCCCCGCAATTACTATGGCATCAAGGTATTCTTGAATAAAAAGGGAAATAACAACAGCCGCAATCAATATTCCAACAATAAAACTTTTGAATTGATTGATGAAGATGGTGAAAGGACTGATTTTTTTAATTTCTTTAAGGATATTTAGTCCAAATTTTTCAAGCCGCTTTTCTGCTTCGATGATAGATAAACCGTTTTTAGAGGTGTTAAGTTCTGTAAATATAGATTCTACTTCTTTAGCATAGGGCATTTCAAGGGGTGGTGGGATTAACTGAGTTATTTTGGAAATCTCTTGTGCCATAATTAATATTATACTACTTCTCGGAGCAGATGTCAATTGAAAGTTTTCCACCGAGAATTTCTGATTTCAAAACAATAATTGTTGACATTTGTTTAACACTATGGTAATATATCTCAAAACCCTATATCACCTAACTATTGAGTCCCTATTAAAAAATCTGTAACCGTTCAGGTTATACATTAGAAGTGTAAGAAGGGGGATAAGGAGATAAGGAAGATATGGAGATAAGATAATAGAAATAGATTGAAATTTATAGAAATAGGTAGAAATTGATTGTGGGAAACA
>JBFLXS010000425.1 GCA_040755795.1 bacterium
GAATTCTTTTAATATTTTTCTCCATTTCCTTCTTTCTCCCTTTCTCCTTTATTTCTGTCGGTAAAGGCTCAAAATCTCTATCGATAAACCAGACAGGCTCTTTAAATCGGCCTAACAGATGCGCCACCCCATCTACAAAACCATTCAAATACACCCCAACATCAGCCTCAGAATCTATCCTTGCAGGTGTTGGGTAGCGTGGGTCTGAAATATCATAGGATTCATCCGGATGGTCGGTGACTATGTTCTGGCCATTGGCATACTGAATGGCAGATAATTTTAAGCCAGGCACTGAGACTGTTATCTGATGAATTAAATTATCATCTGGTATTAATTCCTCACCTGAGGTGACTACAAATGAAGTACTTACTTGACTATCTGCAGGTAAATCTAATGTATCTGCGGGATATTGAGTAATAGAAAGGCAGCCTGATTCTTTGATAAGTTTCATCTCAATATTAGCCGTAAAAGACTTTTTCTTTGCTTTATTGGTGATAGTTATGTAGTGAGTATGTGACTCATGTGGCTCTGTAAAATTCTGCCAGGTAGGGTGGATAGATACAAAGATAGGCGGGACTATCTCAAATGACCCGCGATAAGGTGATTGTTTCAAATCATGTCCTGGTGTATTAGCATTATCCTTTGCCTCAATAGACCAGGTATACTCTCCATAATCTAACTTATTCACTGCTGATGCCTGATGAAAGGTCCCTTGTGGAGTATTCAAGACAATAGTTGAGTTATCAATCCCGGAGGCATAATTATTAATTGGTGGGTCAAAAAGCGTAGCAGAGATATTGACCGTATAAGGTGTCTCCTCAGCAATAATCACCTCACCATTTGCTGGGGTGGTTGAGGTTACCTCCGGTGGCTCTGTGTCGATTAGGAAAGAATATTCACCTGTTATTGGCACATCGATAGTTTCGATAACATCTTGTGAACAATCAGCAGAGGCTATTTTTACCGGAATTGATATTGTCTCGTTAATATAAAGTTTGGCATTACCATCATCGCCTTTGGAAATAAAGCATTTACCCGAGAAGTTTTTCCCAGAACCAGATAAAGCAATCTCTGGTAGTGGCACTGGGACAAATCCTCCCTTTTGGTAGATAAGTGTTGGTGGACATGGTAAGGTCTCAGAAGTAGTTACATAAACATTTATTGCCCCTTCTCTGACAGGAGATTCCCTTGAGATAGAGATTTTCGCAGTGATAGGAGATTGAGAAAACAGCTCTTCTAATATTTGTCTTTTAACCTTAACATTTTTGTATAAGTCAACATGATGCGTTGCCAGGGCACCCATATCCTCAAGCCTTTTAACTGTTTTTCTTTGCTGATGTAGTGGGACACCTTTAGTTGAATCAAAAAAAATTACACCATCACCCGGTTTAAACGATGGAGGACCAATCCTATCCTCAGCTAAATTAATATAAGTAATCGTTGGTAGCTCTGAATTTAATTTATTCTTCCAGAATAACTCCTCCATAAAATTACTACCTTCAGTCCGCTGCTGCTCTATCGCTACAGAATACGGGTCAGGACATTTACCTTTCTTATGAATTTCATTAACTATCCCTGGATTTTTATATGAAAAATCAGCCCACTCACTTCCCATCTGCCCTGTCCCCATCATAATGATTTGATTGACATCATTGCCGTAGCGGGGGATGTTATCGATGGTCTTATCAACTCTCTTTTTCTTCTTAATATCATAATATGTATACTCCATTGCAGATTGATGTTGGTCACCATACATCATGGTATAAAGTTCAGCTACCAATCCACCTCTTGAGTGAGCAATAATATCGACCTTCGTACCAGGAGGGAAATTCTTTTTTATCTCATCTATTTTTTGTTTTAGCGCCTTTACATCTTCTTGTATTAATCCTTGGCCTTTATCATCAAAATCAATAGTAAATATCTCTTTTCCCTCATACCCAGCATTCATCAAGGTAGTTATTAAACAACCTTCTTTCCACATTTTTGAATCCGCAAAAGTTCCATGAACTAAAAGCACAGGATTCTTAGCCAAGGCAGGAGTTAACCAGAACAGACTACCTATCAAACCTAAGGCTATAATTCTTTTAAACATGTTGTTCACCTCCACAAAAGATTAAAAAAACTTAAGGTTAAAACTCAAACTCACTATCTGGAATACCAATATTTATCTGAATATGACTAAGTGTGATTTCTTCTTTTACTTCTTTTGGTCTATATTTAGGCAGAGGAGGTTGAATCTTAATAAGTGTTGTTGGTATCCAAATATTGTTGATTAAGGTAAAGTTTTTAAGTTCGTTTTGTTCAGTTATTATTATTTTTCCTATCTCTTTACTCCATTCATGATCAATACAATTAATTTTTATAATCACTCCCTTTTCATAATCAACAAATAATTCTACCTTAGCTCCTGTAGGGTAATTATAATCATCCTCAGGATTACTTTTTTTCGGCACCGCCTCAATCACCCAGGTATCAGGTTGAGGATTATCAATTACCTTCGTATCAAACTTAGTCATTATCTCATCCAACCGAAAGTAAAATTCAAATAACCCTTCTGGGTCTAATAAAGTATACCATGGCAGTTTATAACTTCCAACAGAAGACTCTTCAGTAATTGGTGCTCCCCATTCTCCTATACTTTTACTGTATTCAGTCCTATCTTTTACAATTACTGTGAGAACCTTTTCGGGTGGTATCCATTTAAGTTTACCAGGTGCTTTAAATAAAAACTCTTCATCCTGTGTAATCAAATCACCTACTATGCCTAACCACTTAGCAAATTCAGAATCCCATGTCTTGAAATTCCAATTTGCCTTCAAATCTTGAATCTTCTGGTAATTCGCCTTGACCTTATCCAGCAATGCCTGGACAGTAGGTGTGCCGATTTGTTTTGGTCTAAGTGGTAGATTTTTCTTTTTTACCACCTGTTCCTGCTTAGTCTTTTGCTCCTTAGCTTTTAGCCATGGCCATTGCCATTCTATACCCTGGGCTATAGTGCTACTGCATAGCAAGACACACATCACCGCAATACTACACATTATCTTCTTAATCCCTGTTCCTCTTGAATTTCCCTTTGAACTTCTTTTACCCATTTTAAATCTACCTCCTTAATTTTGGTAATTGGTAACTGGTGAATGGTAATTAGTTACCAATTAACCCATTACTTTTGGCTCTTTTGACTTTTGAGTGGGTAAATGATATAATAGGTAAAATCCCAATCAAAATCCAAAGGAGCAAATATGATAACAAAACATATATTTGAGCAGGCCTTAAATATTCAAGAGCCATGGTACCT
>JBFLXS010000426.1 GCA_040755795.1 bacterium
CCTGGCAAAACAATAAAGGTGATCTTATGAAAAGTTTAAATCTGTAGTGCCAAAATTCGATTTCCTGAAGTTGTAACTCATTGATTTTACACAACTTAATTTTTTGAGTCATGAACTTAGGTTAAATATTGTTATGGAACTTGGGTCTACGGGTGCGATTAAACAGGCGGTAATGGCTAATCAAGGGGTGTCGATTGTCAATCAACAAAGTGTGAGAAACGAATTAAACTCAAAATTATTAATCGAAGTCCCCATTGAGAATTTCGAGCTTTATAAAGAGTTTTATTTAATCCTTCACCGAAGAAAAACTAAATCCCGTTCTTTAGAAGTGTTCCTCCAATTCCTCAAGCAATATTAATAGGTTCCAAAGCCAATTTATTCGCCTTGTTTATTACCAGGATTTTAGCCGTGGTATCTTTTTTTAGCCAATTGTCTATAATTCTTTGTGGGTCATCGGTAGGTATAGTGCCAATCTCTTGCAAATCTTGATGATTGTAGTCAGAATAGACATAGATTTTATTTACCCTTTGGAGGTAGTTTTTAAATCTAAATGCCTTATAAAAACCAAAGTCAACATCTCTTTCTTTAATCTTATAGGCAATATCCTCATAATCCATTTTTAAAAGAGATAAAAGTTCCTGATTATGATGTATTCCTTCACTTAACTTTGCTATCCAGAGAACCTCTGTATCCTTTCTGACAAGTTTTTTGGTCAATTCTAATGCCCTTTGAGCTACATAAAATGTCTTATCCTCACCTTTCCCCGGGCTGACAACAAGGTATTTAGTCGGGCTTGCCTCAAAACGCATATATTTATCCACCATTTTAATACCTTCTTGTGTCACCTCTTTTACCTCACCTGCCTTTGCCCAAATTATCTCCTTATTACCTACAAAATTTAAGGCAAATACATATCTATCTTTAACTATTAACTCCATTCCTTCTAACATATCTTCGCTGATGGGATTTTGTCTTTTTTGAGGTAATGGGTGCCAGGGATGCCGACCATAGATAGAATTTTCAGCCACAATCAAGGCACAATGATTTTGCCGAATGGTCTCAAAAGAGCAAATACCCGGGAAAAAGTTTTTAATGGGGTTACTATATCCTGCAAAATAGTGTGGTTTCATACCTGAAACAACCACAAATATCTCGGCGACCATTGCCTTTTTATTTACAAAAACCTCTGTTTTTCGTTTGGTCGTTCCGACATATTCAAATTCATCATCCTGGGTGGAATTATTTATGGATAGGTCAAAATTTAATGGATGGTCTTTAACAATATCTTTAATAATTTGACCAAGAGCAAAATTATATTCAGGTTTATGCGTTCCAGTGGCAATAATAAATTGGACAAAATCTGCCTTTGTCAACCTTTTACATAATGGATGAAGTATTTCTTCTCGGGGTTGTATCCGGGTACTATCATCAAGGATAACACACACCTTTTTCTCTTCAACGATATCTTCTAATTTTGGGGTTGACTCTCCTAATGCCTGGTGTTACTGCCAACTTTATTTGTCCACAAAAATGGGGGTTTTGTCTCATGATATTTGTCTCTGAGAATTCCCTTTGTAAGCATATATAAATCCATAGATAAAAAATGACTGCGAAGAAGCTAAGAGGTAACTTTTGAGCTAATTTGAGAGCTCAAAAGTTACCTTGCACTTACATCTATTCTCAGGGACAAATATCATGAGATAACTATGGACAAATATTGTTAGCCGCAACACCTGGTCAAAAACTTGTGCACAAGATTTTTCTCCAGTTAATTCGAGGGTAAAAAAGTTAGCCAAATTTTTATCGGGAATGTTTAGTTCCTTTTTCCCCTGACCATAATCTAATTTAATCTTCATAACTAAAATTATATCGCTTGAGTGACTGCGGGCTGGAATATCCACCCTCTGTAGATGGCACTATTAATGTCTCGATTAGGTAACTATTCAGCCACACATGAACACGGATAAAACACTGAAAATTCGTGAATCGTGTCCGGTATCCGTGTCCGTAATTAGGCTCAAGACTAAAGGTTTTTTTATCTTCTATCCTTTTTGATTCTCTGCCAGTGGAGGAAATTTCCACCCCCTACCCCCGCCAGCGCTTATCGTTACCCATAAGTTTTACTGGACAATGTTACATTCATTCACAATTCACCATTGCCAATTCACAATTTTTTCTCTATCGTCCGTATGCTGGAACTGATGATTTTTGAAAGCTCATCACATTCTTTGACCATGTTCAATAGTTGATTCAATCGTTCCTGAATATCATCCCCTTTCGCCATTTATGAATCTCCTTAACTTTCATTCACCATTCACAATTTCTTCCCTAAATCTCCTTAAAATGGTGAATGGTGAATTGTCAATTGTGAATTGTGAATTATCACTCTTCACGCTGCCCAGTAAAAAATGTGGGACATGATTAGCCGCCAGCGGGGGACAACCCGCCTCTGACCTCTGTCTTTATCCGTGCTAATCCGTGTTAATCAGTGGCTGAATAGTTACTCGATTAGCACAAATTGTGGCGAATATATTCCACACTCCACTCCTCCATCTCGTTAGACTTTTCTATTCTCTTTTTCATCCCAAACTCTGGGTTCGTCCTAACTTTGATTTCTCTCCTTTCTGATTACATATTCCCTCCTCCAATAAGGTTACCACAAAAATATCCCCTTGTCAATACTTTTTTTTGCCTCCCAGCTTACCCATATTAGAGAGCGTTGCGTAGGACTTAAGGCTATATCTATGGTCCCAGGCATTGCTTTACTTCATTTTTTGCCATCTTTTTGTTTCTCTTGACATTTTGGAGTCCCAAAAGACAACCCAGAGGGTCATTAACCAGTCGATAAAAGGGCATATCTTTAACCTGTGGCATAATTACTTCCAGTGGAGCCTTTCCGCTACCTGGTTGTTGCAAAAATAGATACATTACCAGAAAACACAAAAGCCCTCTTTTGGCACTCCCTACAGAAGAAAACCCACATCTTTTCTTGTAAAATTGGTTGAAATTTCTAAAAAACCGCTCTATGACATTGTTTGTCTTTGGAAACTTCTTACTCCCTATAGCAGGCAGAAGATTGGGCAATATCTTCTCCGTGTTCTGTTATGTAAAGTGTCAAGCTTTTTTTTATTTTTTTACTTAAGAAAAGACGAGAGCGTTGCGTAGAACTTAAGGCTATATTTACGGTGCGTGGCATTGTGTTACCTCATTTCTTGCCATCTTTTTGTTTCTCTTGACATTTTGGAGTCCCAAAAGATAACCCAGAGGGTCATTAA
>JBFLXS010000427.1 GCA_040755795.1 bacterium
GAAATAGTAGGCAAGTAGGTAGTAGGAAAGGGATAAAGGATGTGCACGGTATTCCTCTTCTGGGGACAATGTCTCCCCTTTCCTACTTCCCTACTCTCCTACTTTCCTACAGGCTGAATAGTTACCCAGTTAGATACAAAGAATTTTATCATATCTTGTGGTAGTGTGTCAACAAAAATTTGAATTTATCCGTAGATTATGCGAATTTACGCAGAAATGCACATAGCACCTTATCGAGATGAGATTTTGTATGGGTTGCCATCACGCTCAGCCTGATACGGGATTTTCCTTTTGGCACGGTTGGTGGTCTTATCCCTGGGGCAAAAATGCCATATTCATAAAGAAAATTTGCTACCTCCATCGTTTTATTACTATCTCCTATAAATACAGGGATAATTGGGGATTCACTATTCATTGTATCAAGCCTTAAGTTTTGTAATCCTTGTTTTAAATATTGGATATTCTCCCATAATTTCTGTCTGTGATGAGGTTCTGTTTGAATTATTTCTAATGCCGCCAGGGCTGAAGCCACTTGAGCTGGTGGAAGTGCTGTTGAATAGATAAAACTTCGTGCCTTGTTTTTCAGGTATTCAATTAAAGCCGTAGAACCGGCAATAAATCCACCAAGACTTCCCAATGCCTTACTTAAGGTTCCCATTGAAATATCAATTTTTCCTTCTAACCCAAAATATTCAATCGTCCCTCGGCCTTCTTTTCCCATTACCCCGGTGCCATGGGCATCATCGACCATAACTAATGCCTTGTATTTTTGGGCTAAACCGAGTATTTCTGGCAAAGGAGCAATATCCCCATCCATACTGAATACGCCGTCAGTAATAATTAGTCGAAGTCTTGCAGATTGAGTTTTTTTTAAAATCTTTTCAAGGGAATTCATATCTTTGTGGGGATAGATTCTCAAAATCGCCTCGCTTAATCGACAACCATCAATGATACTGGCATGATTTAATTTATCAATGATGATGACATCACCTTTTTTAGTCAGGCTTGAGATTACTCCAAGATTAGCCGCATAACCAGAAGAAAAGACAATCGCAGACCTGGTTTTTTTAAAATCAGCCAATTGTCTTTCTAATTCACAATGCAGGAAAGTAGTTCCCGAGATTAATCTTGAGGCACCACTGCTACAACCAAATCTTTCAATAGCCTCTTTAGCCTTCTCTTTAACTTTTGGGTGCTGACTTAAACCAAGATAATCATTTGAGGCTAAAAGGATATATTCTTTTTTGCCAATGACAATGGTAGGTCCGTCAAGGCAATCAAGGACTTTTAACTCCCTATAAAGTCCTTGTTTCTTAAGATTATTTAGTTCCTCTTTTAAACTGACTAAATCCATAAAATGTTAAATTGACCTTCTTTATCATTCTATTTTTCTTACTTTCTAAGTTGGAAGTTTAAATATACCTTTCTTAACAAAGTAAAGTTAGTTATAGCCATCTTGCCCCATTTGAGATAGACTCTTTTTAGAAATCGTGTCAACTTGAACAGTCCAATCGCAAGATAAAATTGAGAATTCCATAGACTTATGCATAATCTGAATAAGGGTGTCAATCTAACCGGCTCAAACGGTAGGCTATTTTTATATTCCAATATAGCCTCAGGATAATTCTTTAAATTAAAATAGACATCCGCGTAAATAATTGACCTTACAAATGGGGAATAGTTAATCTCTTTCTTCTTATAACCACTATTTAAGGCATCCGTAACTATCTGAATAAGTTGGTTCATCCGGTGCTCATAGGTATGTTTTTTCAATGCCTCTTCTCTACCCTGCCTGGCAATCTCTTCTCGTTCCTCAGGATGCTTTAAATAATAATCAACTAATCCTTCAAGATGTTCATAATTATCATAAATAACAAGATGTTTTTTATCAACAAATAAGTCTTCAAGTCCATTATTAAAAAGTCTATCCGTGATTAAAAAACTGCCGCAAGATAATGCTTCAAACACTCGCATATTTAAGTCATTTTTTGTACTTTTATTAAACACTATCTTTGCCTGGCTAAATGCTTGTGCCATCTCATCCAGAAACTTCTTATCAATATATACATTAAACCTCCTGGATAACCTATTTAAAAACTCTACCCTTTCAGGATGTAGACTTATTTCAGTATTACCTATAAAACAGACATCATAAATCTTTTTTCCTTCATACTTCTTATGGATATCAAGGTCGCATCCATAAGGTAACCAATAAACATTATTATTACCTAACTCTTTATATTTGTCTACCAATTCCTTTTGATAGATAAAGAGGAAATCAAAGATAGGTGCTATTTCCTTTTGCCAGTGAAAGTTATATATAGGGTCTCCCGGATACCATACAGTTGGAATTTGAACTTTATCCAATCCTTTAGGGAAAAACGGAGGGCATCCTTCCGTATATATTATCAGCTGAGGTTTTTTCGCCTCATCTATTTTATCAATTACATCAGATATATTTGAATTAAATTGGCAGGGAATATCTTGAACCTTACCATCCTTTCCTTGACCACATGTGATAACCGTATGAGATTTTTTTAAAGGTTTAACGCAGTAATTCGCTGTAGTATAAAGGTCAGCACTATAAACAAATAAGATATTCATCTCTTCTTACCCTTCAAAATGGCTTATTTTTTGATAAGTGATGCCGATGATTCCAGGACACGGATAGGATTTGTCAATACCTACCTGGACAGTTACTATTGTGCGGTTATCTTTTTAACCTTTTCAATAAACAATGGATATAATTTTGAGCCTTCTTTAATAAAATTTTCGATTCTTTTCCATCTTATATCTAAATATTCATGCACGATAATATTTCTTAATTCAGCAAAATGAGAGAATTTTTCGGCAATTCTGGAATCGACATATAAAGTAGTAAATATTTTTAAAGTTTCCCGATAGCTTTGTGGGATATTCTTTTTTTCTGAGGCTAAAACTATCTTTGCAATATCTAACACCACCATCACTAAATTCTCTATCCATCTCTCAATTATCTTTCTTTTAAAACTATCTTGAGCATACTCAACCCACGTTATCTTTTTGATTTGGTCAATTTCACTAAATTCATTTTCTAAAAATTTTAGATTATTGAATAAGTCTTGCTTTTTCTTCAGGGAGAAGTGATTTAGATTTTTGGCTAATTTGCCAGAATTCGTCAACAAATTGCCAAAAATCTATTGCTTCATAACTGGTTTTACAAAGTAGGTCTAAATAAAGTTCTCTATCTTTAATTATCAAAGGGATACCTGATGTCAACACGCTATAAATTAGTG
>JBFLXS010000428.1 GCA_040755795.1 bacterium
ATTAGGAATTAAATCCCCCTTTCAATTGTAGATAGGAATCAGAAAAAAGAAATATTGCTATATCTTATTGAAAATCAAATGGTTATGCTAAATTTTGCCTTTAAATAGAGAGGAAGTTCCGTTATAAACTTGTCAAAATCTTCCCACTTAAAAAATTTAATTTGAATATTCCCAACAGACAAATTATTAGCTTTATATTCTTTTATTCTTTCTAAAATCCCTCTTTGATTAAATATTTGGCAGGCAAAGTCTGGGTCACTTTGGAGGATACCTGGAGAGTTAAGAATATTATTATCATCTAAATAATCCTCCCATTCCTTAGGTGAAGGTTTATCAAATATTGTAGAAGGCTCATTCGGCATAATCCAGAGCGTTAGTGGTCTTTCTATTGCATAAGCCACAAAGGCAGGTATAAAGAGTGCTATTAAAATCAAGCCCATGCATCCAGGCAATTTCAATCTCATCAACCTTTTCCTTAAGAAAATTTCACAAATACTTGCAATAGGAAACCACTGCATTGACTTATCCTTTATTCTATCCAATTTTCTACTTTTAATCCTTCAATTCGCTTAAAGTGTCGAATATTATTAGTTACCAATGTAGCTTTATTTGATATAACAATACTTGCAATAAGCATGTCAGAGTCATCCAATGGAGTGCCATAACTTTCTAAAGTTGCTTTTATTCTTCCAAAATTTTTATCCACTTCATCTGAGGTGTGAATGATTTTTATCTTCTGCTTTAGTTTTTCAATTACCATCAGATTTGCTTGAATTCTTTTAGATTTATAAGCACCATAATAAAGTTCGCAACAGGTTAAAACAGCTATCCCTATATTGGGTAAACCTATCTTAATAACTTTTCTTTCAATATCCTCATTCCCTTTAAGCCAATAGATTATAGTGTCTGTGTCTAAAATGAAAGTCAAAGTACTACCTCCTTAAAACCTCTCCTGTTTGAATATATATCATGGATGATTTCCTTTGCATTTCTATCATCCTGCCATATTCCACACAGACCAGTTCTCTCTTCAGTTTTAGGAATAGTATAATCTATTTGTTCTTGTTCTACAATTATTACTTTGACCTCACTACCATTTGACAGATGCAGTTTCTTTTTTATATCTACTGGACATGAAAGATGTCCATCTGAAAGAACCTTAGCTTTATACTCGATATTAATCATATCCTTGTTACCTCCACGCCTAAATTATCACATAGAGCTACAAAAAAGTCAATAAATTTTTATTGTTTATTGTTTTTCTCTATAGGTTTGTCTTTAAATATGATTCATTAGGCATTATCCAAAGGGTTAGTGGTCTTCCTCTACATAAATCATAAAGGCAGGTATGCAGGCAATTTCAATCTCATCAACCTTCTCCTTTAAAGCAATGCCAAGTCACAAGACAAGAAGAAGAAAAATGGGAAAATGAAGATAAAAGCAATTCATTTCTGCTCTAAGTAAGCCTTATTCTCAAGGTAATCGATATTGATCTTAAACTTATCTAATAGTCCTGCAAATCCTATAAGAGGAGGGATTTCATCAGTATCGGCTAAATAGGCTTTAATCAGTAGCTCATTAGAGACTGCCTCCTCATCAACCAGAACACAACCAATCTCTCCCACTACTACTGGTAGGAAACATTCCTTCCTCGGTACTACTCCTCTTAATTCATATTCTGCTAACTTATGTACCTGACATTCACTCCAAATCCTTTTGGGTAAGGTAGAAACAGGAGCCCCCGTATCCACAATGGCTGGTGATAATTCTGTCCAACCATCCCTCGCTCTAAACCTTACCCCTCCAATAAGCCTGATCATTTCGATCTTAACACCCTTCTCTATAAGGTCTAAATTCAGATACCTTTTGAAATAGAGAGATATCTTAATAGACATGGGTTTTTGCCTCAATGAAAATATAAGGAATGTCCTCCCGATCTACCTTTTGGTGAGCAATTTTCTTCACCTCTCCCAGATCCTTGGAGGTAACCACTACCTCTTTGTTGGCTACCGCCACCCACATATCAGGGTAGCTTCTCGTCCATTCTGAATAATGCTCATAGGCCCAGTTAAAGTCTTCAGTATACTCCTTCGGAATGGGTTTAGGTTCTTTCAACTCTAAACACCTCCTCTCAAATAATCATATTCTTCTCCTCTCTACATCTAAATTATTACATAAAATTACGAAAAAGTCAATAAATTTTCTATTGCTTCTTTCTATTGGTCTATCAGATAAAGAAACAGCTTTACCAAACGATAATATACCTTATCCTGTATAATTATTGGATTGTCTCTTACTGTAGTGATCCACTCTCGGTTATAATCCCTTATCAAGATTGCCCAAATCAAACTATACCACATTTCATCCAATGTAAAGTTTGAAATAACAGATGGTATATTTTCTTTTTCTAACCTTTCCATAAAACCTTTACATGGGTGATAGTATTTTGCATCTTCTATACAAAAATTGATAATAAAAATTGCGTCAAGATATACAATTTCCGGAAGACAGACATTAAAATCCAATATCTTTCTTGCCAAGTTCAAACCCCCTTTCTTCTAACATTTGTTCTACATCTATAGGTTGTCCTACTTTAATCATTCCGAAGAGTTTTTTTAATGCCTTATGAGAATCAAGGCTTATTACACGCCCAAACAGCACTAACTTCGAATTCATACTTAGCTCCTTTATTTTTTCAGCGACTGGAGAACTCTCTTTTGTAATTTTGTGAGCAGTGGCATATTTCATTCTAACTACCTCCTTTTAATTTTTGGAACGCTCTCGGATAAAACCTGTTCCTGACAGAGCCTGCTCCTGACAGGCTCAGGAGTTTAGGAATTGAGCGTTGATTCTATTAGCCTTTCCATCTATCTATTTTTTTTCTTCCCCCCACTATTTTTGTGCAAAATTCTCTTTTTATCCTCCAAAATTTAATTAACGCCCAGTTTTTACCAATATAATTATAAGTAAGTATGAATTACTTAACAATATATCAAATAAAAACATGGAGGTGGTAACCTTGTTACCTAAGTCTAATAACTCATTAATCTTAACCCAATCTTTGCTTAAAAGAAAACAACGCCGAAAAATACAACTCTCTATCTATCGTATCAAAAAGAAAATTGCACAATTCTATAAAACTGGAGTTTCGTTAATTTAAGGAGCCATTGAGGCTATCTGAATCCTTATCAATCTGTTTATTTTGCTCAAAGATGGCAAAATTAGGTTCAAAAGTCTGATGATTTTTTTTGCAACTTATCCTTTGAA
>JBFLXS010000429.1 GCA_040755795.1 bacterium
TTCATCGCAGAGACGCAAAGGAAAAATAAATGTAAAATGTAAAATAGGAAATGAAAAATGGGAAATTTTAGTACTTCGCAAGACTCATTACCTTTCAGTTATACATTTTCATTGGACATTTCTCATTTTACATTGTCCATTTTACATTGATTACATAGGTCGAGATTTTTTACTCTTCAGGACTGGGATATCCTTTACCCCAATATCCAGCCCTTGTTTAACTAAATCCACATGAATCCTTGCCGCTTCTTCTGAAGATTTATCATACCAAGGAAGAAATGTTAAGGAAGAAAGCACATCTCTAACTCCTTCCATCTTTCCGGAGTAGAAACCCCCATAATAGAGTTCGTAAGTAGTAACTGGAGAAACATAGCATTCATATTCCTCAAGCACCCAGGATAACACATCTCCATAGACTGGAGCATCTCTTAAATAATCAATTATCACATCTGTATCTATACAAATTCTTTGGGTTGCCACTTTTTCCATGACTCAAATAACTCCTTATAGATAAGATTAACATTGACTCCTTTCCAACTACCTTTTGCCCTTTTGAATCTTTCTAAATCTTTAACATCTTTCTCATCTCGATTCACCTTATAAATACAAAGCATTTTGTCCTTCACCTCAACTTCCACATCTTCTCTTTCGTATAATCCCAGCATGTTACAGATATTTCTTGGTAAAGTAATTACTGCCTCCTCAGTTGGTTGCACTGTTAACAATTTTCATCACCTCCTTGAGTTTTACTTCTCATTTTCATCCTCCTGCATAAATCTACGCCCGGCTTTATAAAGATTGTGGATTTTTATGCGAGCTATATTAGATTGATTTGCCACAGAGCACACAGAGTTCACAGAGATAATTCTTTTTTAATTTCTCTGTGTCCTCTGTGGCTATAGAATAGCATATTTCTGCCGATAAGTCCATTAAAAATTTTGGTTTATGCCAAAATCTCACGACTTTTAGGATGAAAACCTCACGAGTTTTGAAAAAATCGAAGGTTATCCTAAAAGTCGTGAGGTGAAACTACCAATAGAAGATGCTCAAAAGAACACCCCCTACCGGTCAATGTTCAAACCATTTTACCTGCTTTATCACCTACAACTACTTCTCCACCTCTTGCAATACAAATCTGTAAACCTTACCAGTTTTAAGGCTTTCTAAGTATAGTCCATTCTCATCCTCAAACATTCGCCAGAGATTTTGACCATCTCTTTGGAAGAAAATGTCACCGGTGTGGTATGCATGTGCTTGCACATCACCTTCTACATCTAATTTGTAAGTCGGCTCCGTCGTCCCGATGACAACATTGCCCAATATTACCTTATGTTGCCGCTATTCTAAAACCCTTCTTTAATAATTCAACTATATCCTGATGTTGCTGAATTACTTCCTGATGTCGCTGTTCACCTTCCTTGTGAATTTCTACAAGTGTTGCGTGTATTTCTTTAGTTGTTGCATGCATTTCTCGAACTAATGTTCTGGTTCCATTGAATACATATGCCACCACTCCTGATACCAATGCTACGGTTCCAAAAATAGTGACACATGCAATAATCCATTCGTTCATTTCTTGCCCTCCTATTCAGGTCTCGAATTTCTGTTGAAAAAAGTCCTGTAGAAAGTTTGCGAATTTAGTGATGCTGCCAAAATTCGAGACCTGAATTCTGAGATTACCACCAGTCTTGCTGATAACTACTAATTCCTCCTACTTGTTCACTACCTCTTGCAAGAGAAATCTGTAAACCTTACCAGTCTTCAGGCTTTCTAAGTACAATCCTTCTTCATCCTCAAACATCCGCCAGAGCTGATGACCATCTTTCTGGAAGGTAATATCGCCTGTATAATAGCCATGTGCCTGCACATAGCCTTCGACATCTAATTTGTAATTTGGCATCGTTGTCCCGATGCCGACATTGCCGTCTCCACGAATGACGAACTTACCCTGAACCGTACTGGCACGATTGTTACGTGCGACAAACAAGTAATAGCCAGGATCATCTCCTCGCGAAGCATCGACAGTCAGTACCCCAGCCCCGTAGTTGCTATCCTTAGCCCAAAAGTTAGCAACTGCATGCCACGGAGCATTAACCGTAGTGGCTACAATGGCATTCTGTGCACTATCTGTTTCGACAAATAGTTTCGACTCCGTTGGCATCGTCGTCCCGATGCCGACATTGCCCCTTGTATCTACCGTAACCCGATTTGCGTTTGCAGTGGCGTCTGTAATATTAAACTTACCACTTGTTGATTCTAAACCCCAGTTTCGTCCACCTACACCTGTAGCATTTAACCAGATTCTCGAAGTCTCCCCAGTTGTTGTAAATTCAGCGGTATCTGGTCCAGATACACCTGCAACATGAAGCTTGTAACTCGGCTCTGTTGTCCCGATACCGACATTGCCTTCCTTGGTAATGCGCATCCTTTCCTGCCAACCATCATCATTGGTGGAAAACACCATATCATCTGTTGGAGTACCACCAGGGACACAATTGCCTATCGTCCAATCATACTGACCTGGTAACTTACCTCCTACAAAACAGCCTAAACCACCCATAAGGTCACCAACCTGTGGAGTAAGAACCGCATCTGCCCCGTAAATTTGTGCTGTAAAGGCAGATGTAGGGCTGATAATTAGCCCAACTAACAACATTAACGAAATTAGTGTCCTTTTCATTTTCTTTCATCCTCCTTTTTAATTTTTTGTCTGTGTAAAAATGGAGATGTGGTGATATTGGAGATATAGAGATTGATTTTAAAAAATATCTCCTCCTCTCCTCTATCTCCTTATCCCCTTTGCTTACACTTTTTCTTTCCCTTATACGATTGCCCGGCAATAATTTTGGAGAAACTTTTTCACCACCTTTCTTTGCAAGATTGGGCTGGTACACGGTAATGCATTGTCACAGAAATTATTAAAATTGTTCATCTCTCATTGGGAAGGGTAATGAAATGCAAGTATAAATTTTCGATTTTCGATTTTTGAAATCTGTCTTCTCATCTTCTTCTCCTCTTATCTTCTGTCTTCAGTCTTTGGTCTTATCTTCAATAGCACATACCCGGTGATGATTAATATCACGATAGAAACTGCCACTGGTAAAATGTAACTATTCAGCTTGTAGGAAAGTAGGAGAGTAGGGAAGTAGGAAAGGGGAGACATTGTCCCCAGAAGAGGAATACCGTGCACATCCTTTATCCCTTTCCTACTACCTACTTGCCTACTATTTCCTCCTGAAAGTAGGAA
>JBFLXS010000430.1 GCA_040755795.1 bacterium
AGAACAAGGGGGCTCAAATGAATATGTTGAGAACAAAAGTGTTACATATTATGATAGTTTCTTTGATTGGATCAGTTCTAGTTTCTTTGATTGGATCAGTTCTCTTCATTGGATGCTCTAAGAAGACACAAAAAGTTTCGCTTGGGTATGTAAGCACAGGACTCACTGGCTTAGCAGTGCAAGTAATGAAAGATCTGAAAATTCCTGAGAAATATGGAATTGAATTTGAATATCAAGGGTTTTTAGACCCATCTTCTTCAAACGATGCTTTCGTTCTGGGTAAGTATCAGGTAAACCTAGCCGCAGGTGTAAATGTAATCGCGTTAGCCAGAAGTAAAGGGTACAAGGTTCAATACTTCTTCCCCACACTGGTGAACTCTGTGAGCCTTCTGGTTAAAAAGGATTCCCTGTATAATAGTCTTTCCGACTTAAAAGGGAGAAAGACAGGGTGGTATGGGTTACCAAGTGGTGGTGGAACGGCATTTTATGTTCTGGCAAAAAAGAAAGGAATCGACATACTTAAGGATTATCAACTCATTCAATCTAAACCACCAGCTTTGCCGCCACTTTTGGAAAAGGGAGAACTTGACGCTATCGTTATTTATGAGCCCTTTGTTTCCCGAATGCTTGCCACCGGAAACTATCGGGTAATTTTAGGTCCGTTTTATCAGGAATGGGAGAAGGAAACAGGATTTAAAATGGAAATGTCTGGATTTGCAGCGAAAGATGAGTGGATAGATCAAAACTTTGATCTAATTAAAAAACTCATAAAAGCGTGGAAAGAAACGGTTGATTACATTAAAAACCACCCAAAAGAAGTCTTAGAGAAGTATCCCGATTATACAAATTTAAAAACTCCACAAGAAATTGAATTGGGCATAAAAAATATTCCTCTAATCTATACTGATGAATGGGGAACTTTAGATCAATCTATTCAATTGATGTTGAACATGTTGGCGAACGATAGCGTACTCATTACACAAATCCCAGAAGGCACAATTAAAAGAATAGAGGAATGAGTATGTTCAAAATATTCATCGGAAAACACTACTCGTTTTTGCTAATTAGTCTTTCGCTGATTGCTCTGATCCTTTTTTGGTGGGTTTTGTCGTTATTTTTTAGGCCGGAATTTCTCCCAAGTCCTATCCTCGTTTTTAAGGGTGCGTGCTCTATTTTTGTTTCTGGGCTGTTCCTTTCCCATATGTATTACACTTTACTCAGAATTGTAAGCGGATTTGTATTATCAATGCTAATAAGCTTAGTGTTAGGCATAGCGATGGGCAGATCGAAATATGTTGAAAAATTCTTTGAGGCAGAAATCCTTGTCGGTCTGACCATCCCTGCTTTAGCTTGGGCTGTGATTTCAATTATGTGGTTTGGCTTAAAGGATTTTGCTGCAATTTTCGCTATCACCGTCTTGATTACACCTGTAATCACACTCAATGTAGTTCAAGGAATGAAAAACTTAGATAAAAGCCTCATTGAGATGGCCAAGACCTTCGAAGCTAAAAGAACACTGGTCATAAGAACCATCATTATTCCCCAATTGCTTCCATATTTGTTCGCTGCAACAAGGTTCGGCTTAGGACTGGCTTGGAAAACTGTCGTTATTGTAGAGATGTTGGGGCTGAGTAACGGCATAGGTTACATGGTCGCGTTTTGGTTTGGTATGTTCTCAATGAAGGATGTTCTTGCATGGACACTTTCTTTTACTTTGGTAATGTTGGTAATTGAATATGGCTTGTTGGGACGGTTGGAAAAATGGGCAACACGATGGAGACCAGTAATATCATTTTAGGGTGAGCTTATGGCAAATATAATAGTTGAAGACCTTCATAAGTCTTTTGTCAAAGAAGATGGGAGTATGGAAGAAGTATTAAACGGTGTAACATTCACTGCAAATCATGAAGAGTTTGTGTGCCTGCTAGGTCCTTCTGGATGCGGAAAGACAACAATTCTTAATATAATTGCTGGATTGATAGCGGACTACTCAGGAAAGCTACTCTTGTCCAAAGAGAAGTTCAATGAGAAAGTAAGGATCGGCTATGTTTTTCAAACACCCAGGTTACTTAATTGGAAAACAGTGCAGGATAATATCATTTTCGCTCTTGAGGCTGTAGGGATACAACAAAAGCAAAGAAAAAAAATAGCGACGGAATATCTAAATTTGGCCGGACTTGCTGATTCAACCAGTAAATATCCACTCTTTTGTTCTGAAGGAGAAAAAGCACGAGTGGCAATAGCAAGGGCTTTAGCAATTGACCCAGATATACTTTTAATGGATGAACCCTTCAGTCACCTTGATGAAATTACCGCAAGAAAGATGAGAACAGAATTATTAAAAATCTGGAGTGAAAAGAGAAAGACGGTCGTCTTCGTTACTCATAATGCGTTGGAAGCGGTTTATTTAGCTGACAAGATTTATATCTTATCTCAAAAGCCAACTGTAACTATTGGAGAAGTTCGGATTGACCTCATGAGACCAAGAATATTAGAAGATATTAGGCTTCTGGAATATCAGAAAGAAGTTCTGAGGAGAATAGGGATATGAAAGGTAGATTGCCATTACTTGTGGGAATAGTGCTGGGAATAATAGGTATACTTGTTAGTATTGTGAACTTTCCCGAACAACAATGGAAATTGTGGATAGTTCCATTCCAACTTGACAAGAATGCTCTTATAGTTATTGTGAGCATTCTCCTAGCACTTTATGGATTGTGGCTAGCTATTAGACAAATTGAACTTGCAAAAGAGGTGGAAGTTTTAGAAGAGATGCCAGAAATCGCAAATGAAATTGTAAAAAGAATTAGAAAGGCAAAAAACATTTTTTCCATAGCAACAACACCTGCAATAGGTGCCAGTGGAGCACCTGATGAAGTAAAAGAACTTGAGAAAATTCTTATAGGTTTTTCTCAGCAAAAAAAGCAAAAGCCTCAAGAAATGTGTTTCTTATGTTATAGCGAAACTGATATAATGAAATTTTACAAAGCTCACAAAATCTCATATAAAAGTACTGATGTTGAGCGGATCACAAAGAACATCATCGGGAAAATAAATGACTTAAAACAAAAGGGCATTGCCAAGGTATTGAACGTAGAGTATTGCAAAATTCCTATTCTTCACTTTCTACTTGTTGACCCGGAATCAAAGAGCAGAGAAAAGAGACGAGCAGTGCTTTGGTATTTAGAAGCTTCGAACGGAAAGGTAATAAAAGGTACCGGTTTTTCTACCAATAATGA
>JBFLXS010000431.1 GCA_040755795.1 bacterium
GTTTTCCACAATCAATTTCTACCTATTTCTATAAATTTCAATCTATTTCTATTATCTTATCTCCATATCACTCTTATCTCCTTATCCCCTTTCTTACACTTTTGATATATAGCCTGAACGGTTACGAGTTCTGCAAAATTAGGAAACTGTAGTTTTTAAGCGGGTATTTAAAACCTCTATTTTTATCAATTTCCTCCAAAGAGCAAAATGCAAAACTCGTTTATGGTTTATAGTTTATGGTTTATAGTTTATGGTTTATAGTTTATAGTCTATAGTCCTTCAACTATAAACTATCAACTATAAACTATCAACTATCAACGATTATAATATTTAGATAAAATATTGCAATAGAAAAGTAATAGTTACTAATTATACCACACAATTGCCTTTAAAATCAATAAAAATCTCTGCAATTTTTTCACTTGCCTTCCCATCACCAAAAACATCCCTTTGTTTATTCTGCGGATTGAATTCAAGAACTGCCTGGCTAATCTGGTTTTTATTTGTGCCAACTAAAATATTCCAGCCATCTTCTACGGTCTCTACCCACTCGGTATTCTCTCTTAAAGTAATGCACGGAACTTTAAAGAAATACGCCTCTTTTTGAATCCCGCCTGAATCTGTGAGAATCTTTTTCGCCCCAGACTCTAAGAGAAGAAAATCAAGGTATCCTACGGGTGAAATAATTATTACATAAGGACTGCTTTCTAATTTACTTAAAAGTCCATATTCTTTTAGCACCTTTTTAGTTCGAGGATGAATCGGAAAGACAATTTTTTCATTCAGTTCTACCAGACTTTCAACAAGAGAAGTAAGATTTTCTAAAACATCCGTATTTCCCTGTCGATGAATGGTAACAAGCAGGTAATCTTTTTCTTTTAAATTTAGTTGGTTAAATATCTGTGATTTAGACTTAGCGATTTCTATGCCTTTAATTGCGGCATCATACATCACATCACCAGTTAAATAAACTCCATTTTCAATTCCTTCCTTTTTCAAATTATCAACCGCAGTTTTAGTCGGGGCAAAGCAAAAAGAAGACAAATGGTCTGTCACCACTCTATTTATTTCTTCTGGCATGCCTTTATCAAAAGAACGCAAACCTGCCTCTACATGTCCAATCGGGATGTTCATCTTTGCCGTGGCTAATGCCCCGGCTAAAGTGGAATTAGTATCCCCATAAACTAAAACCATATCTGGTTTTTCTTTAACCAGTGCCTCCTCTATTTTAATCAGCATTTTCCCTGTTTGAACACTATGACTCTCAGACCCAACCTCAAGATGGTAATCTGGTGCAGGTATTTCCAATTCATCAAAAAACACCTTTGACATCTCGTAATCGTAATGTTGTCCGGTATGAATCAAGATTTCTTTACAATTCATTCTCAGTTTTTGAGAAAGGGGACTGAGTTTGATAAACTGGGGTCTGGCACCCACAATAGTTGCTATTTTCATAATATAATTATCATATCATAAAATATTCTGAATTGCAAGAGGTTTTAATTGAAAGAGTGTATGTAAAATTTGTGGGTAAAAAATATTGAGGGATATTCATCTTTTTGCCGATATATTCAATGCGAAAATTACAAATTCCAAGCACCAAATCTCAAATAAATTCCAAATTCCAATTTCCAAATAAGTTTCAAATTCCAAAGATTATATGACAACGAGAGGGATTTATTTAGATTTTTCAATAATTGAAGAAAAAATCTTCTTCTTGTATTGTTTGGAATTTTGAATTTTGGTCATTGAAATTTATTTGTAATTTGGTATTTGTGATTTGGAATTTTGTGATTTTCAATTGATTTAACCGTTAATTCAGACGGTTAAATAGTTACCAATAAATTTTACACGCACCCTAATTGAAACTATAGTTTTGTGATTTTGGAGGCAAGGTTTTTCTCGCAGATTGGCAGGATTATTTTATATCTTACAAATCCTGATAAATTCTGTTACTGATAACTTGATTTCCTACTACTGTAATATATATTGCTGATTCTTTTATCCCATCAATTTCAAGTGTGTGGTTGATTTGGTCGTCGAAAAAAGCGCCTACAGCACAGGTGCCTAATCCCATTGAGATGGCAGATAGATAGAGGTTTTCAGCAATATGTCCGGCTTCAATCAATGCATAACGGTAGGCACGATGATGATATTTCGATTTTGTCCTGGCAAATATAGCGGTCATAATAAATGCTACCGCAGATTTTCCAACAAACTCCTGTCCTAAACAGTGTTGTGAAAGTTTCTGACGATAGTCTCCCTGTTTTAGCAATTCTAATGAATGGTTTTCAATAGAATAATGGTATATTCCAGGTTTTATACCTTCAACCAGATGAATAACAGGATAAATTTCTATGGGATAAAGTGCCCCGGCAGAAGGTGCGGCTCGTAATCCATGTGAGCCTTTTCCTTGCGTTATCCCACTGGCATAATAAAGCAAGCAAGATAATTCTTTTAATGAAATCGGTTTTTGAATAAAATTTCGTCTCGACCTCCTTCTAATAATCGCCTCTTCAACCGATATCCCCCGATATTTAAAATCCTGTGGTAATTTAATCTTTTCTGCCTCTATGTATTTTTTGAATAAAGGCGAGGTATGTTCCTTACTCCCTCTACCTAAAAGTATATTGAATAATGTATGTCTACTTTCCTGGTGATATTGTTCTGCAATATCCAGATTAGGTGCAGAAATAGTGTCTGGCGGTGCAAACCATTTATTAAAAAATGGGACACCTAAACCTAAAAGTCCAATTTTACTCAGGAAATTGCGTCTGGAAAGCAATCTTATCCCTTCCTTTTAATAATTTATGCCAATTAAAATAAGTATGCCCAAGCACAAAAAATATCGTCAAATAAGCACTATATTTGTGATAAATGAATTGATGTAAGTCTAAATTTACCTGTATCAAGCCCGTAATAACAGTTGTAAGAAAAAAGAACATCGTAAGAATTGTCCAGAAAAATTTTATCCTTGCCATCGTTAGCCTGAATTTTATGATAACATTCTATTTTAATGTTGTCAAGTAAATTTTATCTGGGACAGAAATCTTCTGTTTTTAAAAGGAGAAAGGAGTTTTTTCTTCTCTAGAGAGCGTTGCAAATGACTTTTAGTTATGGTGCGGGTTGGGGAGAGTTTTGGGTGATAAAAGATGCCAAAGATATAGAAAAGAGATAATCTGCTTAATTGACATCAAGATGAGAAGGTGTTATAT
>JBFLXS010000432.1 GCA_040755795.1 bacterium
AACAGATGTTATTGACCCGTATTACAACACCACGCATTACGAATACGACGAAGCAAACAGGCGAAAAAAAATGACAATCTCAAAAACAGGCAATGAATATGAATACTCTTATGACAATGCGAACCAGATGCAGGCCGTCTGGGACAACTATGGAACATATACTTTTCAATACGACGCGTTCGGCAGGATGAGCAAAAAGACCCTGCCGAACGGGACATGGACAGAGCTCCAGAGCAACCATCTGGGGAATTTATTGAGCCTTATAAATTACAAATCCAACAACAGCGTAATATCTCAATACCTGTCACAGAACGCCGGAGATTTTGATATGATTGGGAACCGGAAGAAGGTTTTAACCCATGATGGCAATTATGAATACAATTACGACAGCATATATCAATTAACAGAGGCAAAACTGAACGGAAACCTGACCGAAGGTTATTCCTATGATTCCGTTGGAAACCGTATTGTAGGAGCGTATCGCGATACGCCCTCTGGAAATTACGTGTATGACAATGGCAACCGCCTTGAAACTTTGACACATGACACTATGACAGTTTCATATACCTACGACAACAACGGCAGCCGAATCACAAAGACAGATACAACCGGAGTAACAAATTACACCTACGATTATGAGAACCGGCTAAAGCGGATAGATTTTGCAAATGGCGACTATGCTGAATACACCTACGATGCCCTCGGCCGCCGAATCGAGAAAAAAGTATTTAATACTCAAAACTCATCACTCACGACTCATCGCTATGTTTACGATGGTGAGGATATCATCGCCGTTCTCGACAGTACAAATACAGCAATCGCAAGCATCACCCACGGGCCGGGAATCGACCATCCGTTATCATATCACGACCTTGTTGCTGACAGTACATATTATTATCACCAGGACTATCTCGGAAGTATTACTGCGATAACTGATAGTAACCAGAATGTAATTGAAACTTACAGATATGATTCGTATGGTAATCTTTTAACTTCTTTAAACGCTTCAACGCTTCAACTCATCTACGCATTTACTGGTAGAGAACTCGACCCCCAAAGCGGGCTCTATTTCTACAGGGCGAGATATTATGATTCAAAGGTTGGAAGATTTTTGGAGCCGGATCCAATTGGGTTCCTTGCAGGGGTTAACTTCTACGTTTATTGTAACAATAGCCCAGTAAATTGGATTGATCCATTGGGATTGGCGGTAGGTGATTGGTGGGATTATAAATCTAATATTGAATTTATTGCAAAAACAACTGCTGTTGAAGCATACAATGAAGCAAAACGATCTGGTCTCCCCGGAGCAGCTGGCGGACCGCAAGATGCTTATAGACATGCTCTTTGGAATCAAAAAATGAAAGAAGGATCGAGTCCTTTAAACGCACTTGTTGCTTCAACATATCATGAACTTGTTGATAATGTTAAGGATGGGACACAAACATGGGAAGATCTATTAATGGATATGCATAATAATTTAAAAGGGGCTTTATCTGATAAAGACGCATTAGATTTGCTTAAAGATGGAGAATTAAGGATTAATAAAATCGATCCACAAAAAGGTTATAAAAATTATAAGAGTAAATGTAAATAATGAAAATAAGAAATATTATATTAATCAAGTATTTAATAGTTTTGTTTGCCAGTGCGATATTATTTTCATGTTCATCTATACATTATGATGAAATGGTAATAATAGGAAATATTAAAGAAAAACAAAATATTGTATTCAATATTGATAAGGATAGGCCTGTTCATTCCGTATTGATTAAACTTATTGGTGAGATTGAAGGGACAGCTGTTTTAAATATAGTTAGTAACGAGGGTATACAGGATACTCTAAAATTAGGTAAAGGGGCAATTGATCAATCCATCAATAAAGAATGGTACAGTGATAAATGTATTTTAGAGTATAAACCTTTGGATGTAAAAAGTGGACAAATTACAATAAAGTATAAAATTAAGTATATAAAGTAAACTGAAGTAATATACGCCAACCGAAGATTTGAGTACCAGAACCAATAATCTTCGCCATATAAAAGGATTGATTTTGAAAAGTGATCTATGATAGATAAACAGGGCTCGGTTACTACGATCCCAAAGTCGGACGCTTCCTTGAGCCGGATCTGATTGGATTTCTTGCAGGAGTTAATTTTTATGCGTATTGCGGCAATAATCCAATTAATTTTGTTGATCCGTGGGGATGGTGTAAGAAAAAAAATTGGCGAGAAATGAATGCAGAAGAGATGAAAGAATATTGGAAAAATATGACTACTGAAGAAATGATTGAATTTGAGAAGGAAAATGGAAATGCTGGACGAATGTTCTGGGAAGATCCTGTTGTGTGGGGAACTATTGTTACAGCAGTTGTAAAAGTTGCTTATGAAATAGAAGTACTATTTAAAGGTGGGGAAGTTGTTATAAGGCAAGGTGGTAAAACGCAATTAAGAATTAATCCCACAGGAAATCCGGATGGAGATCCACCCAGTGATCGACCACATTATCACAGAAGACCTGGTATAGGAAAACACAGGCCATGGCAGGGAGGATGGTAATTATGGCAATAACCTACCCTGTATTTTTAATTGACCGTGATAAATGGATGTACAAGTTTAATAGTATTAATGAATTAAGAGGATACATAGAATTAATTGATGTAGAAGATAATGAATACAAAGGATGGGATATTAATGGTTTCCCTTTAGATTTGGTCATTGACAATAGAGAAATTCAAATAAAGCAAATTGACAATGACTCTCAGATAGAAGAATTAAGAAATTCTATTTTAAATTATACAAAACTTTTTAATCCAAAAACTCCTTTTAAATATTCTGGCCCAGAAAATGATTTTATAGAATTATTTAATGCGGCCGAAAAGCATGCCAAAATGTGGACATTTAGAGAAAGGTTTAAACGTTTATTTAAGAAGAGTTGATCTCACTTCCCCACCAACAACCTCTCCATTTCAAGGAACGCGTCAAGGATCTGTACAATCTGCTTGCGCAGGGGTGTAGGCAAACAAAGAATATTCGAAATAATTTACGGGAGTAAATTAGCTTGAACAGAGATATTGAATAATGAATTTTAACAGAACTTTGACAGTTAAACCCTAAAAAATCGCAAAAGAAGCGAAAAGAACCGCATAGAAATAAGGGGCGGTTCTTTTTTTTGGCCAAAGTGTAGTGCCATGTTTGATTAAAAATAATTAAAA
>JBFLXS010000433.1 GCA_040755795.1 bacterium
AAACTCAAAACTCAAAACTCAAAACTCAAAACTATCTCTACCTCTTCGCTTTCACGCTTGGCTTATCCTTCACCCATCATATGCAAACAGTCTACTTAGTCCCAGCAAGCATATTTTTTATCATAGCCGTATGTTATAAATATAAAAAACTCTCACCTCTTAGTCTTTCGTCCTTACTCAACATGTTTTGTTTATTCATCATACCATTATTCTTATATTTATATTTACCTATTTGTGCATCTACCCATCCAGTGCATAATTGGGGTGATCCAAGCACTTTTGAAAGATTAATCGCTCATTTAACCGCTGAAGAATATAGAGAAAGATATTTTACCTCTACTCAACTACTTCAACGATTGGTAAGACATGCAATTACATATTTTCCACTTCAGTTTAGTAGTTACTTTGTGATAAGTGGTCTGATAGGATTAATTTTTTGTCTGTTAAAACAACGCTTATTTTTTATATTTTTATTCTTAATATATAGTGCTGATGCTTTTTATTCCATTCATTATACCATTCTTAATATAGAAGATTATTATATTCCATCATATATGATTATGAGTATCTGGATTGGTTGTGGCTTTATAGAGATAAGTAAATTAATTTTTAAATTTTCACCTAACTATATTTATTTATTATATGTTATTATCCTGATTTTGTGTCCAATTTTTCTATTTAAATTTCATTATTTTCAGAATGATAAAAGTAAGTATTATTTGGCTTATGATTATGGAAGAAATATCATTAATCAATTAGAAGAAAAGAGTATTATCTTTTTGAGAGGAGATGCTGTTTTTTTTCCGTACTGGTATCTTCAATATGTGGATGGACAACGAAAAGATTTAATCTCTATTTTCAGACCGTATCTTGATAAAGAGTGGCATTTTGAAGAGATTAAAAGAAAGTATCCTGAATTATCTTTGGGGAAAACAAAGTTATTTCCAAAGGATGATGAACAATTACGGCAGGCAAGGATGGATGAAATCATTACCTGGCAGATTGATTTTTATCCAATTTATGCATTAATGGATGAGTCTCTCCCTTCAGGATTTTCCAAAATTCCAGCAGGCATATTTGATCGAGTAATAAAAAGTGAAAAAGAAAGTATATTATCTCAGAATATTAAGGAAGTTAGATTTAATCTTAGAGGAATTAATGATAAGAGAATATATCAACAAGACTGGCGGACCAAAGATGAAATAATATCAAATTACGCAAGTATCTATAATAACTTTGGGTTATTTTATTCTCAGAAAGGTAAGGTAAGAAGTGCAATTCGTGAATTTAAGAAGGCAATTGAGGTAAGTCCAAATGATGCCTTACTTCATGAGAATTTAGGCAGAGCTTATATAAATATAAATAATATTGATCTATCCATCATAGAATTTCAAAAGGCATCAAAGTTGGATATAAATAACATATCATTACATTGTGATTTAGGAAATCTTTATGCTCAAAAAGGAAGATACAAAGAGGCAATAGCAGAATTTCAAAAAACAATTAAATTAGACTCAAATAATATTAAAGCACATCAAAATTTAGCCTCTGTCTATTACAATCAAGGCGAATATCTTAAGGCAGAGAAGGAATGCAATTTAATTCTGACGATTAATCCTGAAAATACATATATTAAACAAGTGCTTCAGGCAATATCAAGTAAAATTAAAGGAGGATGTAATAAATAATGAAAAAGATTTTAGGAGTAATGGGGATTTTTTTTGTTTTGGGGGCTAATGTTGCCTTTGGAGCAGACCTTTATGTGCCAGGGTCTTACACAACCATCCAATCTGCAATAGATGCGGCAATTACTGGGGATACAGTCTGGGTAGCAGATGGGATTTATACAGGCACAGGCAATAAAGACTTAATTTGGAGTGGTAAGCATATTACTGTTCGCTCTATAAATGGAGCAGAATATTGTATCATCGATTGCCAAAATAGTGGTAGAGGATTTTATTTTTTTAACACAGGTCAAAATACAAATGATGTTATTATGGGATTCACGATTAAAAATGGGTATGTTTCAGGTAATTGGCCCTATAATTGTGGTGCCGGAATCTATTGCTCTTTTTCCTCTCCATCCATTACCAACAATATAATCACAGGAAATAATACTTCTAATGGTTTTGGTGGAGGAATCTACTACTATCAATCCTCTCCATCCATTACCAACAATATCATCACAAGAAATACAGCTGCTGGTGGTGGTGGAATCTATGGCGATATGTCCTCCTTCCCATCCACTATTACAAACAACATAATCACAGGAAATACAAGTGCTTGGCACGGTGGCGGAATCGAGTGCTATAAGTGCTCTTCATCCATTACCAACAATATCATCACAGGAAATACAGCTTATTCTTATGATGAATGGGGTATTTATGGTGATGGTGGCGGAATCTACTGCTATCAATCTTCTTCATCCATTACCAATAATATCATCACAGGAAATATAGCTAATAGGGGTGGCGGAATCTATTGCGATTCTGCCTCATCCATTGGCTATAATGATTCCTGGAGCAACTCCCCACAGAATTACGATGGTATTTCTGACCAGACAGGGATAAATGGAAATATTTCCGCAGACCCTCAATTCATTGAGGGTGGCGATTATCATCTTCAAGCATCTTCCCCTTGCATCGATGCAGGTTCAAACACAGCACCAGCTATTCCATCAACCGACAAAGATGGTAATCTAAGGATAGTAAAAGGCATTGTTGATATGGGTGCGTATGAATTTCAAGACACTCCAAGTTCTACTTCGATTTTAGTTACGCCTACCGCTGGCATTGTAGGCACGATAGTTACAGTCGCAGGTAGTGGTTTTGGTCCAACAGAGCTCATTCAGATTGATTTTGGGACGACAAGGACCATGGCTACTGTTTTCAGTAATGCTGGTGGGACATTCACTGCTCTCTTTACTGTTAATGTTCAACCTTATGGAATGACTACAGTTAAAGCTACCGGGTTAAACTCAGGTGGACAGGCAGAGAATGTTTTTTGTCTTTTACCTAACATTATCTTTGTTGCGCCAATGGAGGGGACAGTAGGCACTATTGTTACGGTCAGAGGTAGTGGATATGGGGCGAGTGAAGTGATAGCGATTTCATTTGGAACGACCCGAACAATTAGTCTTGCTGTTGACGATTATGCAGGCAAATTTGACACTACCTTTACTATTAATACCCAACCTTATGGCACAACGA
>JBFLXS010000434.1 GCA_040755795.1 bacterium
TCATATACCTGAATTTGGTCCCCATTAGCTACTATTTTATACTCAGCCCATGTCCCCAGAGGTAATGTCCTTGATACTTCAGCAAGACAGGTCCAATTCCCATTTACTACTCTATATAAATTAAGATAGGTGCCAAATATCTGTAATACATATTGATTCTGTTCATCTTTGGCCCTAAAATTAATGTAGCGACAATCAGTCGCATAGGTTGTCTGAGTTGCCTTTATCTTTGTTTTAAAAATGAAGTCTGAATAAATCTCTTTCAATTTGGCTACGGATACACCTGTCATATTATCTTGATGATACACTCCATCATTTAAAGTCCACTGCCCACTTACTGGACTTAAGTCATATATCCTTTTACCTTCGTTCATCTTTTTAATGTTTAAAGTAGAAGTTGAAATTCCTTTTGTAAGCCCTAAAACTTCCAATGTTGTTTCATCTGGAATTAACTTCCTTATCCCTTGACTCATCATATACATATTTCCAGCTATATCTTCCAATACTGTTCCATTAGGATACTTTGCTTCTAACAGACTACCTTTTGGAATTTCAGAAAGTTCATCGTCTGAAAGAACATTATCCTTAATAATAGTAACTTTTGTCTCATCAAATGATGCTTGTGTCTTGTATGTCTGTAAAATTATCTCACCTGAAGAGATTGAGTTATCTTTAACATCTGCGATTACTCTATCATTTTCATACACCTTGATCTGATCTCCGTGAGCCACTACTTTATAATTTGCCCAGGTGCCAAGAGGTAAATTTCTTGATACTTCAGCAAGACGAGTCCAACTTCCATTTACTACTCTGTATAAATTAAGATGGGTGCCAAATATCTGTAATACATATTGATTCTGTTCATCTTTGACCCTAAAATTAATGTAGCGACAATCAGTGGGATGTGTTGTTTGCTCAGCTTTTATCTTTGTCTCAAAGATAAAGTCTGAATATATGCCATCTATTTTCGCCCTGGTATGAGCCGTTATGTTATTTTGAGTAACCACCCCTACATCCCATTGACCACTTAATGGTGTTAATTCTGGACTTTCTTCCACAGGTGCATTATTCTTGAGATTTGTAATTCTAATATTATCGAAAGAAACTTTGGTTTTGTAGCTTCTGAGGTATATACTGCCTGATGTGTTTGAGTTATCTTTGATATCGGCAATCAATCTATCATTTTCATAGACCTTGATTTGGTCACCATTAGCTACTATTTTATACTCAGCCCATGTCCCCAGAGGTAATGTCCTTGATACTTCAGCAAGACAGGTCCAATTCCCATTTACGACTCTATATAAATTAAGATGGGTGCCAAATATCTGTAATACATATTGATTCTGTTCATCTTTGACCCTAAAATTAATGTAGCGACAATCAGTGGAATGTGTTGTTTGCTCAGCTTTTATCTTTGTCTCAAAGATAAAGTCTGAATATATGCCATCTATTTTCGCCCTGGTATGATCCGTTATGTTATTCTGGGTAACCATCCTTGAATTCCACTCTTTACTTAATGGTATTAATCCCGGATTTTCTTCCACCAGGGTATTATCTTTGAGATTTGTAATTCTAATATTATCGAAAGAAACTTTGGTTTTGTAGCTTCTGAGGTATATACTGCCTGATGTGTTCGAGTTATCTTTGATATCGGCAATCAATCTATCATTTTCATAAACCTGAATTTGGTCCCCATTAGCTACTATTTTATAATCAGCCCAGGTGCCAAGAGGTAAATTTCTTGATACTTCAGCAAGACAGGTCCAATTCCCATTTATGACTCTATATAAATTAAGATGGGTGCCAAATATCTGTAATACATATTGATTCTGTTCATCTTTGGCCCTAAAATTAATGTAGCGACAATCAGTCGCATAGGTTGTCTCAGTTGCCTTTATCTTTGTTTTAAAAATGAAGTCTGAATAAGTCTCTTTCAATTTGGCTACGGATAGACCTGTCATATTATCTTGATGATACACTCCATCATTTAAAGTCCACTGCCCACTTACTGGTATTAAATCATATATCCTTTTACCTGTGTTTAATTCTTTAAAATTAAAGGTACTGACTGGGATAGGGGTGTCTTTTTCAATCCCTAATGCCTCAATGGTCTTATCATTTTTTATCTCTTGCTTTGTTCCATTTTGCATCAGATAAATCTTATCCCCCGCTTGATTTCTTATTACTGTGCCATTGGGATATTTTGCCTGCTGTAGGGTAAAAATAGTATCCATTTTAGCTTTAGCCAGGTCTGATTCGGTAACATTAATCACGGGATTTGTCTCTACCTCAAACCGCAATGCCCCGGCATTATCCAGTTGCTCCCTGCCTGCTTCTACCCCTTGCCCATCTAAGGCACTGTTTATGTTTTGATTATTTGCTCGATCATATTTTACCGCAGTAAAATCCTCTGCCTCTATCTTTTGGTTACCTACCTGCAAATTGTCTATCCATAATGTCCTATCTGCGGTGACACTCGTCTCACTCCAGGTCGTTACTCTGGTCTTCCATTTAAGATGGTGGAAATGTCTCTCTGTCTTTGTCTTTATCTGGGTATAGGTATCCTGGTCATTGGGATAGACAACATCTACAGTGTGTTTACCTGAAGATAATGGTATGGTTACGGTATAGTCTTTGAATTCATTGCTCACAAACCATTCTTTTACCGTTTGCCCATCTACCCGTAGTTGAATCAATGGGTAGGTGCCACCCGCCTGTGTCCCTTTTGCCCGAATAGTAATTGTCTCCAGCCGGGTATTTAGCCCGTGCGCCTCTAATGTCGTCTCATCAGGCACTTCTATTTTGGTGTTTAATTGCGTTACATAAAGTGTGTTATTCGGACCTTTGAGGATTGTGCCATTAGGATATTCAATATGCGGAAATCGTTCTGGGTCATTTGAAATGCCTTCTAATTTTGAAGATGGGACTGGTTTGACCTTTGAGATATCTAAACCTAAATTCTCAAGTGTCTGTTTATTTGGTATAAGTTTTTTCTCTCCTGCTGGTGTTATCAAGTAGTATTCATCATCATTAGTTTCAGAGTTTTTCAGGATGGTACCGATGGGATATTCGAAGTGTGGGACAGGATTACCTTCTGGAATTTCTTCTAATTCTGAGGCAAATATTTCAGTTGGTTCTGTTTCGTCAAGGTCTAAGTTTCGTAAGGTTAATTCATTTGGTATATGACGAGCTAACCCAAAAGCCATAA
>JBFLXS010000435.1 GCA_040755795.1 bacterium
CAACACGACACCAGGATTAATGTCTGAAGGGTGGAGCAAGAAAAAGTTTGAGCCATTTCTCCAATTCTCCCTTTTCCCCATTTCTCCTTGTTTACACTTCTAATGTATAGCCCTGAACGGTTACAATTATTGAAAGGTTAATAATATGACTTGTAATAAATGTCAAATCAACTTTTTGGATAACACCAATTCCTTATTATGTCCAGAATGTAACGAAGAAATTAGTACCAGTAAAAATTTACCTATCAGTGCGATTGATATTGTATTTGAACCACATTATCAGATAGACAAAAGATATGAAATTATTAGTTCAATTGGTAGAGGAGGAGTAGGAATTGTTTATAAGGCTAAAGATTTTATATTAGATGAGATAGTGGCGTTGAAAGTCCTTGCCCCGGGTCTATCTATGAATCAAGAAATTGTCGAACGATTCAAACAAGAAACAAAGATTACTCGCAGACTAAGCCATGATAATATAATCAGGATATATGATATTGGTCGGTTTGATAATAGATGGTATATTTCTATGGAGTATGTTGATGGTCAGGACCTGAAGAGTATACTTCAAGAAAGAAACATTTTATCTCCGATTGAGACGGTTGGAGTTATAAAACAGGTATTAAAGGCACTGCAAGTAGTCCATGAAAACCAGATTATAAATCGTGATATAAAACCACAGAATATCCTTATTAGAAAAGACGGAATAGTAAAGATAGGAGATTTTAGTATAGCTAAATCTGCCGAGCTTAATGGTTTAACCAGTCCTGACCTTCTGATAGTTGGTTCTCCAGAGTATATGTCTCCGGAGCAAGTTAAAGGAGAAAAAATTGATGCTCGAACTGATATTTATTCAGTAGGCATTGTCATGTATGAACTTCTTACAGGCAAACCTCCTTTTGGCTCTGATACATTAATTGCCATTGCCTATAAGCACATATTTGAAACTCCTATTTCACCTAAAGAGTTAAATCCTCAAATTCCGGTATGGTTAGATAATATTACAAGAAAATGTTTAGCAAAAGCCCCTGAAAAGAGATATCAGGAGGTAAAAGAGTTACTTTCAGACTTAGAAATGCATCGTGTCCCAAAGATTGATTTTGAGCAAAAAAGAGATGAAATTACCATTAATAAAGAAACCTTTTTGAAATTGAAAAAGATTACAATTTTAAGCATAATTGGTATCATTATCGCGGTGAGTATAGCTGGTTATTTTATCCAGAAATATAATAAAAATCAAAATACACTTCAAATTACACAAAGAGATTATGCAAAGAAATTATATACATTGCAAACTAAATTACAGAATTTAGAAGGAGTGAAACAAAACTTAGAGGCTCAAATGCAGATAGCAAATCAGAAAATAGAGAATGCTGAAAACGAAAAAAAAGAATTAATTACCCAGTTAGAAAGAGTTAAATCTCTATCTCCAAAAGCAGATTTTCCAATTCCTTCAGAAATGGTATTAGTTGAGGGAGGTGAATTTATTATGGGAATGCACAATGGAGACAATACATATCCACAACGCAAAGTTTATTTAGCTAGTTTCTATATTGATAAGTATGAAGTAACTAATGAACAGTATATTAGGTTTTTAAATGCGATGGGCAAGCACGACGGTTATATTAATCTTGAGTCTGAATATTGTAAGATAGAAAAACCAAACGGTCTGTATAAGGTAAAGGCTGGGTATGAAAAATATCCAGTCGTAGAGGTTAGCTGGGATGGAGCAAATAGATATGCCAGATGGGCAGGAAAACGCCTACCTACTGAGGCAGAATGGGAAAAGGCGGCAAGAGGCACAGAGGGAAGAAAATACCCCTGGGGAGATATATTTGACCGAAATAAATGTAATATCAGCATGCAAAGAGTAACACCAGTGGGAAATTTTCCACAGGGAAAGAGCCCTTATGGTTGTGAAGATATGGCTGGAAATGTCTGTGAATGGGTTGCAGATTGGTATGATAGTAATTATTATGAAAATAGTCCTTCAATAAATCCTAAAGGACCAAATATTGGTCATTATCGTGTTTGGCGTGGTGGCTCCTATCTGGGAAATCAAATTACTACCCAATGTTTTATCCGAAACTATCTTGCCCCAGATAAATCACGAAATAGCAGTGGTTTTAGATGCGCCAGGGAC
Source organism: bacterium (assembly GCA_040755795.1). Taxonomy (NCBI): domain Bacteria; species bacterium. The sequence continues at coordinate 2,141 of JBFLXS010000435.1, forward strand.
GCTAAAGAGAGGTAATCAGTAATCGGGACTCGGGACTCGGGGTTCGAGACTCGGGAAGGCTGGTAGCCACAGGCTTCAGCCTGCGTTGCTCGACTTCAGCATCCCCGCCCGTATCCTTCATTTATTTTTATCATCAATTTGTGCCCTGCAGGGGCATGAGCGTTTCCTCTGAAAATATCCGCAGATTTCGCAGAGGACACCAAATTTTTATTTTTTTGTCTCCCCCGCTGGCGGAATTAAGGGGTTAGGGGATTCTTTTATTCCCGAGTCCCGAGCCCCGAGTCCCGAGCCCCGAGTCCTGCGGTGAACGGTTAATAATTTCGCAATTAATTCTTTTGGCTCTGTAGAATAGATAATTTTTGAACCTGTGGGTTTTTTAATCGTTTCAACAATCCTTTTAATTTCATCTGCTATTCCGCCACTTCCTTCTAAAACACCAATAAGTTTTCCTTCGTCATAAGCGATTGCGAATTCACCGAGTGTTCCAGAGCGTCCTCCAACAATAATGACAATATCACAACTGCGGACCGCGGTTACTTCACGTCCCATTAAACCACTCCCGGTATAAATCATCACATCAATTTCATCTGCTGGCGAACGAAATATTTTAATATGTTCTTCTAATGTTAAGGCTGGAGAAATACCTATGGTCATACCTCCTTGTGCTTTAGCACCTTTAGTTGCCTCATAGGGTAATCCAGGACAACCACCGGTAAGTATGGCACAACCCCACCTGGCTATTTCCTCTCCTAAAATATAAGCCTTTTTAACAATTTCCGGGTTTAATTCCCCTTCGGAAGTACCCATAACACCAACTCTTATCTTCATTTTTCAATCCTCCTTGTATTTGGTAATTGGTAATTGGTAACTGGTAACTGGTAATTGGTAATTGGTAACTGGTAACTGGTAATTGGTAACTGGTAACTGGTAATTGGTAATTATACTCAACACCGTTACAAATTGCGATTTTAGAGATGGTTCACTTTAGCGTGAAAGCTTGCGGTTAAAAAATGGATATGAAATTAGAAATTGGGGAAAGAAGTGAAGACCTAATTTCTAATTTCCA
>JBFLXS010000436.1 GCA_040755795.1 bacterium
CGGTTTGACCCTAAAATATCTCCTTTTTATTTTCTCACACAAAGCCACAAAGAACACAAAGGTTTATTGTTTTATTCAATTCCTTTGTGACTTTGTGTCTCTGTGTGATTATTTTTATTAGTCTAACCTTAGATTATACTACCTATTATTATTTGTTACTGATAACTTGTTTTTCCCAGTCAATTCGACCAGTAAATTGCATTACTACAAACAATGTTAAGATACAACAGATAGTTATTGCTAATCCTGTAAATCCTTCAAGAAAGAAAGCATACGAAAAAAGCACCAAATATACGAATTGTGAAAGACCTGTCTCTAAAAGAGCAAAACGCACTCCTACTACAAGCCACATGTAGGAGATTACCAAGAATATTGAAACTGCTGAGCAAATTACAAAAGCCAGGTGAATGTCAATGTGATCTACTAAATATGCCAAAAGCAGGTGGAAACTAAAAAATGCCGCTGAAATGAAGAAATAATTCATTGGATGGATATTGATTTTCTTCACTACTGTAATTATGAAGATCAAAAATAAGAAGAGGAAAAGAGAAACTGGTGCAAAGAAACTGACTCTACTGACAAAGGGACCCGGATTCAACCTCTGGGGCATATCCATACCGATTTGAATACCCGAGATTAAATTAGAATATCGCCAGGTAAGTTCCCAACCTTTGTCTTTTCTCTCCTTTTTTGTTGGAGAAATGCTATTCTCTGGAAAATCAATCTTATCAAAGTTTGTTATCATTATTAACTTGAAATTTTGAATCTGGGAAACATCAGCTCCAAAAAGATACCACCATTCATCCATTCCCTGCGATTCATAAGTAATTTCGATCTTTTTTGCTTCGCCTGAACCAAAGTTTAATTTCTTCAATATTTTTCCTGAAGTTGGTTGAAGTTCTTCAATCTTTTTTCCATCAACAATAAAGCAAAAATTGTCATAGATACCTTCTTTAGTAGGAAAGGTATAGTCAAAGAAAATATCACGATTCTCTTTAGCAGTATTTATAATCTGATACTTCCCAGAGTATCCAATTTGATATGTCGAATACCAAAGCAATCCCTTTCTTCGGTGATCGAGTTTAAAATTTACTGTAATATCGCTACTCTCAAGGGTAATGGGATGATCTGTTGTTTCTACCTTTGTCTCTATAATTGTTTCAGCTCCCCGAGTCGTTTTAACCTTCTTCTCACTTCTTGTTTGGTAGTATACATAGGGTGCCTGCTGCGTTTGAATAGTTCCCCATAATTGTCCAACTGCTCCTTTTAGCTTTACATCCTGTCTGTGAGTCCGCAAGTTGGTAACATTACCTAAAATAATCCAAGCTATGCTTGTGCAGATAAAGATAAAGATAATCGCTTTAATATGTTTCCACATCTTGTATCCCTCCTTATATTCTCCGATTATTCAGATACTTTCTTTAGTAGCCTAACGATAAAGTTCAGGTGCGGCGGGGAGAATTACCACAAAAGTTTGATAGCCAGATAAAACTTCGAGAGACCACAAAACTCTGACCACGGCACAATCCCCCGCCGTCAACTGCAACGCAGGGTTAGACAAAAGTTCTGATTCGCTGTCTTTTCCTTTTCCTCTGCCTCACCGAATTATTGTGCATTCCACATTCACGGTTTGACCCTAAAATATCTCCTTAACTCTCTGCCTTGGTTATTTCAGTCTCCAGTACCTGAAAAAACTATATAAGTTTGGTCTTTGAGAAGAACCACATATCCCTCAAAAGAATCCTTCTGAAAATGTTCGAGGAACCAGCCAAGTCTGTTCAATATCCCTTTACGGTTCGGCTGACGCAAAGTAATAATCACAACTCCATAGTGATAATCATAAAGATGAGGTACGGTGTGAAAGAAATCCTTGTCTGTTGTCAGAAATACCGCTTTATAGCGTTGTGCCATTTCAAAGATATAAGGATCTTCTGATCCTTCATCAACACTCCCTCGAATATCGACTACTTCATGACCACACTCTGTCAGAAATCCATTCGCAGCCTTAGGAAAATTTTCATCGAGGAAGAATTTCATACTGCGCATACCTCGTAAGGGGCTTCCTCGAAACGCGACAATTCACCTGCAAAAGCAAGAGCTGCCTGGATGTCCTCCCATGTTATATTTGGGTAATCTTGGAGTACATCATGGATTGAATCTCCGGACCCCAAAGCCCCAAGAATATTGCACACCATGACTCGAGTCCCACGGATAACTGGTTTACCGTGACATATTCTCGGGTTAATCTCAATCCTCTCATTCATCGTCTCAACCTCCTAAAAATAGAAAAAATAGGTATCCTCAGCATTTTTCTTAAAATTATCGTAGAGTTTTTATTAACCCCGCATCTACTCTTTTGACTTCTATCTCTAACTACTTATTGTCCAAAGGGATAGCTCATACCTGAAGCCATACCTCTTGTCAACACTCACTCAAGAGGTGACCCTGTGTTCTCAAAAAGACATCACTTTGTCCGACTCCCTGACGATTTCATAGAGATCTTTCATCGTCGAGAGAGGGCAGAGTTCTGTCCCTTCCGAGTGGCGCAGTTTGAGGCATGTGCCACAAGCCAGAATCTCGCCGCCATTGTCCACAAAAACCTGCATCTGTTCAGTGACTTTGAATTACTCCGTGTTCAGTTTCTCGCACTCCACGCCTTTGGCCATGAGGAAGGCTTTTACTTGGTCGCCTTGCTTCAGTGCAAACACACCGAATCGAAATCCATTCCACACAGTTTCTGCATCCGTTGAGTAAATCACGATTCCGATCTTCATATATTTTCTCCTCTCATTCTCTTGAGTAATGTCAAAAGTTTCAGTTTGATTTTTTCCCTAACTACTTGTATTTTCAAGTAATTGTGTCTAATTAACCTCCCTTCCCTACATTTTTGGTAACCGTTCAGGTAATCCTTTACCGCAGAGACGCAGAGAAACAGAGAAGAAAATATCTTTTTTTCGTGTTTTTCGGTATTTAAAAAGGCTTAAAAACAGTTAGTCGAAAGTAAGTATTAAAAGATTATAAACAACGAAAGCCCCGAAATGCACAAAAAAAGGGAATTTCTGTCTCTGGTGAATAGATTTTAATTTTTTCTCTGCGTCTCTGTGTCTGTTATGTAAAGTGTCAAGCTTTTTTTTATTTTTTTACTTAAGAAAAGACTCTAC
>JBFLXS010000437.1 GCA_040755795.1 bacterium
AAATAGTAGGCAAGTAGGTAGTAGGAAAGGGATAAAGGATGTGCACGGTATTCCTCTTCTGGGGACAATGTCTCCCCTTTCCTACTTCCCTACTCTCCTACTTTCCTACAGGCTGAATAGTTACAAAAATTGAAATTAATAGAAACTAATACTCGATATTCAAGTTTTTTTAAGATTAAGTGGTTTATCCTTTTTTAACCGCAAAGAACGCAAAGATTATAGTGCTCTGTTAAGATTGAAGTTGCATGTTACTTAGGTAATCGGTAATCAGTAATCGGAGATAACAGGTCATTGTTTTCTCTTCACCGATAACCTGATAACCGATAACTTTCTAAACATAGCAAAGCAAACTTAACAAAGCAATAGGTTGTTCACCACCTTATTTTCCTTCCTTTGCGTCCTTTGCGAAATCTTCCTTTGCGCTCTTTGCGGTTAAATCTTTATACCTTTAAAAAACTTGAACATCAAGTAATAGAAATTTATGGAAATTTGTTGTTTTCCACAATCAATTTCTACCTATTTCTATAAATTTCAATCTATTTCTATTATCTTATCTCCATATCGCCCTTATCTCCTTATCCCCTTTCGGACACTTTTGATATATAGCCTGAACGGTTACGAAGATGGTAGTATAAGGAGAGTTTCAACTGAAAGGAAGCCCCTCTGGAAGAATAATTTTAAAAGTACTTCCCATATCTGGTTGGCTGGTGACCGTCACTTTCCCGCGGTGAGATTGGACAATCGCCCTTACCATGCTGAGCCCCAGTCCGACTCCCTCCTGGGAGCGGCTTTTGTCACCCCGATAGAAGCGTTTGAATATATGTGGCAGGTCCTCTTCAGATATTCCGATACCGGTATCCTGGACAGTAATGACCACATCGCCATTATTCGCATCTAGCGAAATTTTCACCGTCCCTCTGGCAGGGGTATATTTTAGGGCATTATCAAGGAGATTGGAGAGCATACGTTGAATAAGCTTAAGGTCTGCCTGGATGATAAGCGGACCCGTAACATTGACCGTGAGAGAAATATCTTTTTTTTCAGCCACTGGTTCAAAAAGCTCACCCGCCTCGCGAATAACTGCGGCAAGATCAACCTCTTCTAATTTCAATTTCTGTGCTTCTGCCTCGGTTTCCGAGATAAACATCATGGTATTGAGTATTTCAAGCATTTTATCACATTGCTCGATTATCTCAACGGTCATAGCAATATACTCTTCAGTGGATCTGGTATAGGTTAGTGTAACTTCTGCCATACCGCGGATACTGGTAATCAGACTTTTCAGGTCATGAGCGATATCATCGGCCATCTGCCTTATCTCGGTAACCAGGGCAGAGATGCGGTCTAACATCCCATTAAAGGTGATGGCAAGCCGTTCGACTTCGTCCCCCCTTGCTTTAACAGGAACTCGTCTTTGGAGTGTTCCACTTGTCGATATATCCAGGGCTGTCTGTGTAACTTCCTCAACTCCCTTCATCGCCTGCCTGCCCATAAACCAACCCACCACAGCCGCAAGTATCATTATGAAACCAATTGTCCAGAGAAATACATCTCGTAATATCTTCAGGAATTCCATCTCTTCTTCAACCGATTTCCCAACCTGTAAGATTTTCCCCGGACCTATGGTTCCATAAATAATGCGCACCTCATACTCCCGCCTGGGAGAGGATAGTTTTTCATAGACAGAGGTTGTAGCACTCTTTATTTTCCGTAAGGCATTGGTAGTTGGGCCTAAATCTTTCCAATACGACATGTCGGTTGAGGCAACCACTTTCCCTTCAGGGGTTAAAATACGAAAGAATTCTTTATCCATTATCTCGTTTCCTGACTCAAAGACTAATGCCCGTTTAATTCCCTCCATACCACTTTCTGTATAAATTTCAGAAAACTTTTCTATCTCTTCAAGAAGCTCTGCATCAAAACGCTTTTGAATAATGTTTGAAGTCACAAAATAAAATAAGAAAAAAGCGGCCACTGACGAGATAATAAATATCATCGAATACCAGAGTGATAATCTAAATGCCAAGGTATTTTTTAGCCTAAGAAGGTTCTTTAAGAACATATCCCACTCCTTTAACAGTATGAATCAATTTTTTTGAAAATTCGCGGTCAACTTTATCTCGTAATTTGCTGATTCTAACTTCGACAACATTTGTCTGCGGGTCGAAATTATAGTCCCAGACATGTTCCATGAGCACGGTTTTGGAAACGATTCTTCCTTGATTGCGCATAAGATACTCCAGGAGGGAAAACTCACGGGGCTGCAGGTCAATTTTCTTCCCTTCTCTAATGACCTCATGGGTGAGAAGATTCATTCGCAGAGCGCCAACCGTAAGACTGGTAGGTTCTGTGGTTCCACTTGCCCTGCGGATGAGGGCTTGAATTCGTGCCAGAAGTTCTGCAAAGGCAAAGGGCTTGGTCAGATAATCATCACTGCCTGTTTGCAAGCCTTTTACCCGGTCTTCTATGCTTCTTTTGGCACTAAGAATAAGAACTGGCGTATTTACCTTGCTCTTTCTCATATTATCGATGAGGGTTAGACCGTCAATCATGGGCAACATTAAATCAACAATGACAACATCGTAGGGTTCATGTAAAGCCAGATGAAGACCATCTTCGCCATCTGTAGCATGGTCGACTGCAAATCCAGCCTCTTTGAGTCCCTTCAGAATGAAAGAGGCAATCTTTTTATCATCTTCAATTAGAAGTAAACGCATATATATCTCCTTTAGGTATTTTTTGCTTTCGTAACATTTTGCTTACGCAACATACTTCGTATTCTCACTTTGCTCAAAATTCGGATGTTACCTTCACTTTTGCCCATTATGAGGATATGTTACCACAAATTTTATCCTTGTGTCAATAGAAAATTTGGCTCTTTTGAAAAAAATCCGAAAATGTAACTATTCAGCCACTGATTAACACGGATTAGCACGGATAAAAAAATAAAATCAGTGTTAGAGAACACAGAGGGAATATATAACTACGAATCAACACGAAGAATAAAAAGATTTGTAGTGCGAGGCTTTAGCCTCGCTTCTGGCAAGCAGGAAAGCGAACCTAAAGGTTCGCACTACATTTATCGAATGTCACAGGTTAATTCGTGTCCATTTGTGGCTAATTTCTCT
>JBFLXS010000438.1 GCA_040755795.1 bacterium
TGAAACCTAACCCCAATGTTTATAATATGTTACATATACCTACCTCACCTCCTAAACACCCCTAAAATCTACCTTCTTACTATTATAACCCCTTGATTTTACTGGAGTTAATAGGTCCAACCCTCTTGGTAATTGGTAACTGGTGAATGGTAATTAGTTACCAGTTACCATTTAACCGATTACTTACTTTATAATTTCGTGAAGCCCTATTAAGATTTTTTATGCCCTATTTAATACTCACCATTATTATATTAAGTATTATTAAAAACATTGATAAACTTAATAACCAAATTGCTGACCTGGTACTCATCTTTTATCATCTCCGTTGGTGATTTGGATGTATATGATTGAACGAATTTTTTCATATTGCTCAATACCGCTATCTACTATTTCTCTAAATCTCCTGGCATAGTTATCAATCCAGTCAAATGGATCTAAGCCAGATTCTTGAATAAGTTTAATCTGAAATGTATTTGCTTGATAAGTACTCATTGTTATCATCTCCTGATTTATTTAGTTTTTTTTGATTTAAGAGTTTCAACTAATTTTGTTTTATCTATAGATGATTCTACTACCCTCTCCGCGTCATATTCTACATAATCAATGTAATAACATTTTCGTGGGATGCCATTAATCTTTTTTACTTTAATATTCAGGTTTATCATACAAAGCTTATCCATTTTAATCATCCCCTTATGTAACAGATGTCAGAAGTCAGATGACAGATGTCAGATTTTAAAGGTATCACTGTTTACTTCTGTCTTCTGTCTTCTATCTTCTATCTTCTGTCTTCTGTCTTCTGTCTTCTGTGTTAATGCCTCTTTTACATTTTGTATTAGTTCATTTAAGTTAATTGGTTTAGTCATAAAGGTATAGATATCTCCGAGTGCAATTTCTGGGTCTTGTTTAAATCCTCTGTATGCGGTGGAAATAATCACTGTCAAATTTTTATCTTCGTTTCTTATTCGTTTAAGGAGTTCCAGTCCATTCATATCTGGCATCTTTATGTCTAAAACTACTAAGTCTGGTCGATAATTTCTAATACACTCTAAAGCCTTTTTACCTGTCTCTGCGGCGTAAACTATATATCCTTCCCGATATAATGTATCCATAAATGCCATACAAATATTATGCTCATCTTCAACTACTAATACTCGCTCAACTGACTTTGTTCCACCATTTAAATTTAATGATTGAACATTAAGGAACTCAGGCATTGTAGCTCCTGGAGGTAATTTTTGCCATACCTCAGAATGTAAATATTCATCATAATGATGTTCATATAAAGTACCATTAACTTGCGTTATCATTTTAATCCACCTCCTTAATGTATTTATCTTTACCCATAAGTTTTACTGGACAATGTTACATTCATTCACAATTCGCAATTCACCATTCACAATTCACGATTTTTTCCCTAAATCTCCTTAAAATGGTGAATGGTGAATTGTCAATTGTGAATTGTGAATTATCACTCTTCATGGTATCCAGTAAAAATTGTGGGACATGATTAGCCTTAATGTAAACTACCCCAAACTTTTGGAGTCATCCTTTCTCCTAATATCTCTGTTACCTTTGCCTTTAACACTTCAATATCAATTGGTTTAGTCATAAAAGATGATACCTTACCTAATGCTATCTCAGGGTCTTTTTCTAAGCCTTTGTATGCACTAACTATTATTATTGGTAATTCCTGATTCACTGTTCGTATCTTCTTTAATACTTCTATCCCATTTATACCTGGCATCTTTATATCCATGACAAGTAAATCGGGCTGATACTCTTCAAATTTTTGTAAAATTTGCTTACCATTTTCTACTTCTAATATTTCAAAGTCTTCACGATTAATGGTTTCTCTTAATGCCCGTCTGATAAGTTTATTATCATCTCCAATTAATATCCTTTTCATTTTATCTTCACCTCCTATTTATTTTTTACTTTCTACTAATATAATAAGCAAAAAGCATGCCAAAGTTTAAAAGGAATTAAGGATTTTTTCTTAACTAATTGATTTAACATAGGTTAGTAAGTAGGAAGGTTAATTATTTTGTAGGGGTATCAAATGGATTATTGGGGAAATTGCTCCTCATGATTTATTGCTATAAATTAAAAATAATCTCTAAGGTATTTATTTATAGGTATTAACAAACTGGGGATTATTTTCCTCACCTTTTATATAAAAAATGCTTGATTTTTAAAGCTAAATCTGATATACTAATGTCATGGAAAGTTAAAAAGAGGTAAAGAATTGAAACAATCCATAAGGAATAAACGGTTGATATTTACAATACATGCAAAAAAGAGAATGCGGCAGCGGAAGGTCAATCGAAGTCAAGTAGAAGAGACTATATTTGACCCAGATGAGCCATATCAACTGGGAGAATTAGAGGAAGAAATTGCAATAAGAAGGTTTGGAAACAGAGAGATTTGGGTTATATTTGAAGAGACAAAAAGGTAACCGTTCAGGGTGTAACGAAGGAGAAATGGAGAAATTAGGGAAAAGGGGAAAAAGTATTCTTATTTTAGTAAGAAAATCATATTATTTAGAATGTCATTGACAACTGATGAAACCTTCTGCTACCTAATTCCACTACCACTCTCCTTTCTCCCCATTTCCCCTTTTCTCCTTATGGACACCTGAACGCTTACAAAAAACTTACCCTGCTGGACAATCTCTTAGTTACCTTCAAGGATGGTTCAGAAAACCCTTTTAAAGCTATCTTTGGGAGAAAAAATGGCAGGGAGAAAAAGAAGAGGGAAATAGGGATGCAATGGCTTGACTTTATGGGACTTGCGGAGATGAAGGATACATTAGCAGAGAATCTATCCTGGGGTCAGCAGAAACTTCTGAGTCTGGCAAGGCTATTATGCGGCAACTTTGATTTATTGCTTATTGATGAACCCGTAAGCGGGGTTAATCCCAATATAATAGATACTATCTTGGAAAAAATAAAGGAACTTAAAGGATTGGGTAAAACAATTATCGTGCTAGTGTCGTGTTGAACAAATAACGCACGGAATTTGATTCTGGTAACTGGTGATTGGTAACTGGTAATTAAATACCGTTCGGCTGAGGTAATCGGTCAGTTATTGGTGGGAGAAAGGCATAAAGATT
>JBFLXS010000439.1 GCA_040755795.1 bacterium
ATAAAATTCGACCCTTTCAGGGTCGAGTAGTGCTCACGAGTCTTTTTCCGTAGATTATATCTACGGTTATGTGAAATTTAACACTTTCAGTGTTAAAAGGAAAAAAATGGAAGCTGAATAGTTACAATTTCCCAGCTGTGAAATAGTCTATGAGAAATTTTCGTTAATAACTACTATACCTGCACAGGGCACATTTTTTTATTAAAGTCAACTTTTTTTATTTATTTACTAAAAAATACTTGACAAAATATTATCTAATAAGATATACTGATATTAAAATTGTATTCAATTATTAAAAATGGGGGGAAATAAAAATGAAACAATTAGGATTTTTATTATTAGTGGTTGTTTTTGGGATAAGTAATTTGGGGGTAGTAGCGAGTCAAGAAGTTACCCAAAAACAAAAACCTACTTCAAAGATAGGACAATTCTCTTTGAGAAATGATGGAGAAAACTTAACTAAACCAATTGGTTCTCCTGTGTCATTAGAACCAAAGGAAAGGGTAGAAGAAGTAAAAAAGGTTGAGGAGAAAGCGATTTCTGGAGAGGAATTGCGTCCCAAAATACCTCAGCCGAGCGTTAAACCTAAAGAAGTAAAAAAAGAAGAAGTAGTTAAAGAAGAAGAGCGAATGGGATTAAAATTCGCTGAAGGCAAAGAGGAATTGCCGAAGATTATAGCTAAAACAAAGGTTCCACCGCCACCTCCAACAGAACCAACCCTGCCAGAAGAATCTAAATACTTTTTACAATTAACCCCGCAAGAACCTTTACCTAAAGTCAAACCTGAAATCAAAAAGCCTAAAGTTATTCCTCAACCTCCAGTCGAGGAAGAAAAAGTAGTTGTTGCAAAGACAGAAGAAATAATTCCTCCGCCGGCGCAGATTGAAGAAAAATTACCAGTCCCAAAACCTAAATTTGCCTTCGAGAGAATAAATCCTGTTATAAAATGGCTAATTGTTCTTTTTGGTCTTCTTACTTTAATTTTATTCTTATGGGTAAAATATTTATGGAGACAAAGAGAATTAATTGCTTTATCAGAAATTGAAGGGATTCCTGCAGAAAAACCTGGTGTCTACAAATCATTAGTTGAGGATGTAAAAGAATTACAAGCAGGTTACCGTGGACTTGAAAAGATGGTTGAAAATGTAGATAAAAAACTGGGGGTATTAAAAGGTGTGCCAATAGAAGAATTTACCCGCCAGACATCTAAAGAGACTCTAAAACCAATTGAAACTGGAATAAAAGAATTACAAACTACCTGTCAGGGATTGGAAAAGATGTTTGGAGATTTTGATAAAAGACTTGCTCCGTTAGATGCGTTAAAAGGATTAAGTATTAAAGAATTAGCTCAACAAACAAGTATGGAGGTTTATAGACCCATAGAAAATGAATTTAAAAAAATGCAAGTCTCTTATGAACGAATAATGACAGAAGTAGAAGAGAACATAGATAAAAAATTTGATGCCATTAATAAAAAAAGCAAAAATTTAGAAAAAAGCGTTGCGGAAATAGATAGTAGATTAATCACCGTTGATTCAATAGTTTCGTCTTTGCCCAGAACAGAAGTCTCGGTGGCTAAACCTATGATAAAAGCTGAAGAAGTAAAATCAACAACGACTAAAGATAAAAGAACACGGGAAATTCTACATAACCAGATATACAAATTATCTGATGAAGGATTATCAATTGATGAAATAGCCCAACGAACTAAATTGGGTAAAGGAGAAGTAAGGTTGATTTTAGGACTGAGGAAGAAGTAATCGGTAACCGTTACTACTAATGACCAATTATCTGCTCATTGCGGGCAGAAAGGAGGAAGAAATGAAGATACAAAGAAAATTATTTGTTATGGGTGTCGTAGTAAGCATGGTGGTGGGTGCAACATTTTCTCTAACTTATGCAGAAGGGAGGGTGACGGGTAGGACCGTTCATTTTACGCCATCTCGTCCTGTATGGATTGGAGAAATCGTGAAAATTAGTGTGGGGATTACTGTAACAGGGGGGCCTGTGAATCTGACAGCAATTGTAGAACAAACAACCCCTCGACATGTAGGTCCTCCGCCTCCAACCATAGTGCTCGGTACATTTAATCCGGGGGACCATATAGTTGATGTATACAGATACACTATTCCAAGTGTTCCTCCAGAGAGGATATGCTTTACCATAAAGATACCGGGTGGAGAGTTTAGAAATGTTTGTTTGAAACGCAGAAGAAGCGCACCTGGTGATGTGATGGGAGAATGGCATATGGATATTGAAAGTTCTGGGAAGTGGGTGGCTCTTCCTGCACCAGCTACAGTTCCTTTCTCTTCCACAGAAAAACCAGATCTGAGAATAGTGGGAAGGTTAGATATGGATCGTATAATAAGAGTCGAAAACATTGGTAGAGCACCAGTAAACTATGTTCGTGTTGGAAAAGAATGCTTTGTAGAGGGAAGGTGGGTCCAAACAGTTGAATTTGAAAAACCTCAGGTTTTACCTCAAGGGGGATCTATACCATTCAGTGTAGGAAGATTAGCAAGTGCGCGTGGCCCATGCCCTGCAGGTACTACAAAGGTACGGCTTATTGTTGATCCAAGGAATGAAATAGACGAAATGAATGAAAACAATAACATGGTAGAGGCAAGTACACTGGCTGATTTAAGGATAGTTGATTTTGATTGTCGTCCTCACAATAGAGTATATACATTATTCATTAAAATATCTAATACAGGTGTTGGTAATGCAGGCCCATTTACTTGGGATGTTAGCGTACATAGAGATGGTGAGTGGGGAAGCTTTATTGGTCAAAGGCAAAGGGGATTAGATTCCGGAAGACGCGTAGAAATAAGCAAAACTGTAACAGGACTAGTGCGGGAAGGAGAGCGGCTTCGGCTAAGGATAGATGGATTTAACGAAGTTCCTGAAATCAATGAGGATGATAACTTTCGGGAAGCATCTGTACGTGGGAGAGAGGTGCCGTGGTAGGAGTATGGGGGGCAAACCTTGACAGGCTGTTGACATATCTTTTCAGCGGTATAACGGGGGTGAATATTACACAACCTCTTGAGAATTAAGGACTTGGAGTGAATGCAATGCTGGTGCAAATTTTTATTTATAATCAATGTTT
>JBFLXS010000440.1 GCA_040755795.1 bacterium
AATGGAATATATGCGGAATACTATAAAGTTGTCCAAACAGATGTGGGAACTTTTGCCTACTCGGCTTATTTTGAAGATAAAGCAGGTAATCCTGCAATTAATAACAATGAAATCTTTGGAACTATTGCCTTGCGAGGTAATGAGTTCCCACCTGTATCTGGAGCAAGAATCGTTAGATTAAAAACATTAACTCCAGAAAATGGGACATTCACAATAAATAATATTACCCTGGCTACTTCAACTATGACTATTTATTCAAATGATATTAAAGCAGGGGATAAGATAAAGATTACAAATAACTCTTGTGTTTGGGTAACATCAGCAACTAAAGATGGAGAAATTAGTGTATCTAATACCGATATTTTCTTCGGATTCCCGATATCTGATTATAACAATATTGCCACATCTACTATCACAGAAGGTATCTGGGTTAAAAAAGTAATGAAAATAGATGATGATGTTATTATTAATCTAACGGCAGTAAACATATTAAATACACTTGGACAACCAACGCGAACGACTACAGCGGTAATATTTGAGGATGCAAGAATAGCTACAGGAACAATGGTGGTAGTATATGATAATAATGATGCCCATATCTGGTTAGGAACTGCTTCACAAAGTGGTAGGTTTGAGGCTTCTAATGCTAATATTTATTTTGGTAAATTAGTCAATGATTACCAGGGACTGGGAGAGATTAAAGGTATAATTGCCTCTTTTGCCAATGGAGGAGTTGCCTACACTGATATGGGTTTAATTGTGCAGGGTATTTCTCTTTATGATAACGGAGCTGATACTCATAAAGATGTAATACCCGGAGACGGTGTATATTCTAATTTATATACTATAAAACAAAAAGACGATACAACAAGTTATTTCTATGGTTATTTTAGTTCTGCAGGTAACAATGCTGAAAATAATGGCATACGCAGTCAAGAGGAAATTGTAATTGATGCTACTCCACCTGTTATTACTAACTTTGGTGCCTTCCCTGGTATATTTAGACCAGGCTCTGAAAATGTAACTATAAAATATACCCTCTTAGAAATAGGGTCTAAGGTAACAATAGAAATATGGCAGGACAACGACCGGATTAGAAAATTAACTATCCCTGAACCTCAATATGGGGATAATTGTTCAGCAACATGGGATGGAAAGAATTTGGGTGGAGGATTAGTAAAAGATGGAGACTATACCTTTAAGATTAATGCTGTTGATACAGCAGGAAATAAAGCAACAGAAAGAATTGGCATAATAAAGGCAAGTACTATTAACATTACCATTACAGAATTGAAGATTAATCCAAGTATCTTTACTCCTACCCCTCAGACAGAAGATGATACCGATTTCTGGACAGATATTCATGTTACATTAGAGGCAACAAAGGCTCAATTACAAAATTTAGGATTTGAGATGGATTCAGAAGATATTTACACCTTACCTTATCTTTTAGTTGACTTTACCTGTTTTGATGCCCTGGGGAATGAGTTAAGGCCATTAGGATTACCTGATTTGAATACAGGGGATTCAGATGAGGACCCGTTTACTAATGGTTATCCTAATTATTATACAGGCCCTTTTGGAACAGAGACAGGCCATGGGTGGTATCCTAAACTTGGCACTGATTTACCGGATGAGGGAGATGGAAATAAAGGAAATGACTGGAATACATTAGTTCCTCTTCAGCGAGACCCTTTAGATGAAAATCAATATTATATTGATTGGGGTGTTGGAATCAAGGATTGGAATATTCCAAACGGGACATATATTATAAGAATGCAAGTAGAATTAGTAGGTTCGTGCTGGAAATTTATAGATTATGTTCGAGATGCGGCTGAAAATCCAATAGCCGAGAAGTGGCATCAAAAACCAAATCATGCAAAAGGATATAGTAGAACCTCTGAATCAGTTGAAGGTAGGGTAGAAGTAATTGACTCTCCAATTATCAAACCAGATTATATAGCACCGGTAATAATTATGACCGACCCAGGGGCGAATACTATCCATGAACCAACTGAGAATATATCTGTCATCTCTGCTCAATTAATGGACCAAGGGGGGGCAGGAATTGATTTTGGCTTATCTACTATTATACTTAAAAATTCTGTTGGTTTGGTTATGGCGGGTGAGCCTTCAAATAATGGTATTGACACGGTAAAGTGGACTTTGAAAGACTCCTTAACTATACCAGATGACTATACAATTGAAGTAAAAGCTGTGGACAAGGCTAAAAATGGTTCAGAGGATACACCTCAAATATTTACCTTTACGATATTAGATAGAATGGGACCTAAAATATCTGATATTTTAGTGGACAGTACGGTGTTAAAAGACAAAGATATTTTTGGACCAAATGTAATTCAGAAGATTACAGTAACTTTGTCAGAAATTGAAACTGGTAAGTCAAAGGTAGATTTTGCATCATCAAAAATTATAGTCAAGAAACAATCTACCGGGGAAGAAGATGAACCACATAAATTATTTGGTGGTAGTCGAAGAGACGAAAAAATTAATGAAACCGAAAATAGCGGACGAATAATATATGAAAACCTTACCATTAATGAAGGAGGAACTTATACCATCTGGGTAGAGGCATGGGATAAAAACACTAATAGTAATTATAGCCAAAAACTTACCTTTTATGTCAGTGTAGAGGGTTATATATATGTTTATTTTAATTATCCATCTCTTGGGACTAAAACCTATCTGGTAATTCCTCCTGATACAACAGCTGAGACTTATGCTACCAGCGGCGTAACAGTGAGTACTAATACTATTAGTATTAAGCAGGGAACTATTACACCAAATGAAGGTTATACACCAATAGACCCAGCCATAGAATTTTGGTGGTTTAACACTGAACATACTGATATAACATTAGCACACCCCACAGGTAATATTTCCCTTACAATGTATTATGGACATAAATTACCCTTACCAATAGGAATTACAGAGGACAATTTAGCTATCTGGAGATATAATGGAACAATCTGGCAGAACATAAGTGGAGTTAATGATATAGATAGAAACAATAACAAAATTACAGTGAATTTATCTGTAGATACGGATGTAATTTTAGAAGATTCCTATGCCATTATGTATC
>JBFLXS010000441.1 GCA_040755795.1 bacterium
GTTTGTGTCATAAGTTTGTCCTCCTTATTTTAGTTAGTTAATACTTTTTGTATAGTATACCATAAAATCTTTCGCAGGTCAAACTTGACACTTTATCATATCATCTCTGTGACTCTGTGGCTATATCCCTGAACGGTTATGAATTTTGTTTGATAAGAAAAGGAGAGGAACAATGAATTTTAAATCTTATTTAGAAAATATTTTAAACGATGAAGAAATTAATAAGTGGCAACGGCTTTACATTCCATTAAATGCGGAAGAGGTGCTTGAGGAATTATCTATTACGCCTGAAGTTGAGAAGAGGATATTAGAAAAAGCCTCAATAGAAGATAAAGATATTCTCCAATCTCGATTTAAAAGGAATAAATACGAGTTTAAAACCAAAGATATGATAACAGAATTGCTCGAAACAAAAGTCAGACGGGTGATTTTGATTGGAGAGTCAGGCTCGGGAAAGACAACATTGCTTAAGTGGATTACTCTGGTATATGGACAGCAGGCTATTGAAGAAATCAACACCACAGGTGATATTCTCAAATCTAAAATTCCAGTCTATATAGATTTAGCCACTTATCATAAAAAGATAGAGATAGATGGGTTTTTAGTCCAGTATTTAAAATCTCATAATTTAGAATGTAGTTTTGAGGAATTAATTCCCATCTTTGAATCAGGTAAATTCTTATTTTTATTTGATGGATTAGACCTATTAGGAGTTAAAACTGAAGATTTTGACCCGATTACCTCTATCCAGAAATTTATTAATAAATATCCCAAAAATATCTACCTTTTAAGCTGCCGTAAAGGAGTGCGTTATACCAATTTTCCACCTACTTATAAAATAATAGAATTAGCCGAATTAACCAGAGAAAAGATTGCCGAATATCTGGCACATTATGTCAAAGATACAAGTAAAAAAGATGAAATATTAGCCCAAATACAAAAATTGCCTCAGTTTGAAGAAACTACACCTCTAATGTTACTTTTAATCATTCCTGTATTTACTCGATTTAAAGAAATCCCAATAAATAAAAGCCAGATTTATTCGCAGTATATCAATTGCTTATACGATTTGTTTGAAAAAATAGGACGACTAACTAATATGGAAAAAGAGTTAATAAATGCTATCCTGATTGAGTTAGGATTTAATTTGCAAGTAGATGATGAAACTGTTCTTGAGAAAGAGAAGGTTTTAGATATAATTGCCAATTTTATTATCAAGCATAAATATAATCGGATGGCTAAAGATGAGATTTTAAAATTATGTAGTCAATTAGGATTTTTGAAGATGCAAGATGGGGAGGTAAAGTTTTTCTATCAATCATTTCGTGAGTATTTCGCTTCATTGAAGTTAAAAGAGTTGTTTTTGGGAGGTGTAGATATTTCAGCGACTTTTAATCATCCTAAGTGGGAAGATGTCTTGACTTTCTTAAGTTCAAATCTTGAAGAGCCAGATGCAAGTAGATTAATTCAAGCAATTGTCAAAACTCCCTATGAGTTTCGTAATCCATTATTTGTTGCAGGTAAATGTCTTATAGGAAATATGGTAAAGGAAGATACCAAACAAGAAATTATTAATCAACTTTTAACTAATACAGTAGATAAATATTGGCATAATCAACGAGAATCTATCTATCTCTTAACTCAGATTTTAGGTGAGGAACTAGCTTCAACGACAATAGAATCTTTGATTGAGCAATTAAAAGATGAAGATTGGATTCGAAGGGAGAAATCGGCTAAATCAATGGGTAGAATGTGTGGTAAAGAAGCAATTGCTCACATTAGACGGCTTTTAGAGGATGAAAATCCATCTGTTTATAATGCCGCCTTTGAAGCCCTCATTGAAATAGAAAGAAGAGAAAAAGAAGATATCAAAATCGAACTGGAAGAGATTAAAGAGATAAAAGAAGTAGAAGAGATTCCGCCTCAACTATCTGAAATTGCAGAACTTACACCTCAAGAAGAAGAAAGGGAGATAATTCCAACAGAAAATTTAACCCTGGTCTATATAAACCTGACTCGAGCCATAGAAGGGCTGGGGATACAATTAGATGAAGCCAAATCAGTCATTATCAACCAGGTTTTTAATAATACCCTGAGACCTATTATAGAAACAGAGCATGGTGAAGTTGAGGAAATGGAAGAAGAAATGACTATTGCTACCTTTGGAGGGGCAAAAGAGGCACTTTACGCTACGGTCAAAATGCAAAGTGCCATAGATGAATATAACCTCCGTCAGCCTTCACGAAAGGTCTCTTTAAAACTTGCTGTATCGACTAAACACCATGGAGAATCAATAGATAGAGTGAAAATTTTAGCCACTAAAATAGGTGAATTGACCAGAGCAGGACAAATATTAGTTATTGAAAATACATACAAAGCCGTGCATGGTAAGGATAAAACAGTTAGATTTCGATATTATGGTTCTCGAAAATTAGAAGGAGAAGAAAGCCAGAAACGTGGAATATATGAATTATTATGGCAAGGAGAAGAACATGCCTCAATGATTAAAGAATCAATTATGGCGATTGAGTATTTAGAACAGGTTTCCGCATATAATATAACTAAAAATAAACCCATTATTGGTAAAATAAAAGTGGCAAGAACATTTTTAAAAAGATTAAAAGGACTAATGTTCGCTAAAGAGACACAACCTTTAGTCATAGAATTTGCGGCATCTTCTGGAACAAAATCCCCTATTCACACCTTTTTTGTCCAGCTCCCTATAGATGCTGTGTTTTTAGACCCCAATTTTAAGGTAGTAGATTTGATGGAAAATTTACCACCAGTTAAACTTGCCGACACAAGCACCTGGAAAATATACACCCCAGATGCCCCAGCAAAATATGTCTTAGAACTCCCTCAAGGAACAATAAAAAATAATGGTATAGAGTTATCGGATATTATTATCTTTAAAGAAGGAATATAATCGTATCCTATTGAGCAAGTTTTGCACGGGGTATCAGTAAGTTTCGTAACCGTTCAGGGCTATACATTAGAAGTGTAAACAAGGAGAAATGGGGAAAAGGGAGAATTGGAGAAATGGCTCAAACTTTTTCTTGCTCCACCCTTCAGACATTAATCCTGGTGTCGTGTTGAGT
>JBFLXS010000442.1 GCA_040755795.1 bacterium
TGGAGTAAAAGTAAGAGTTCTATTATTATTACTCCAACTAAACTCTCCTTGAATATCAGGGTAGATACTAAAAGCGTTCTCAACAGAAGTTATGTCCATTGGCTTACTGAAGTTTATTACAATATTTGTATCTATTCCTGCACCTGTAGATTCGTTATCTGGAGTAGTCGAAGTTACACGGGCGTCCGGAATATGATAAAACCTCGCTTCTGTCCAATAATTTGGAAAACCATAGTTCCAACGAATATTCTGGTGGTCAGTAGTGTGAGAATCAACAATACAAGAATTACCACTTCCTCCAACTACTATCACTGCATGTTCATAGGAATCATTTGGATTATATCCACCAAAGATAATCACATCACCAGTGGTTAAGTTATCAGGTGGTGAGCCATTATTGCTTATAAAACTGTACTCAACATACTGATTGTTAATAAGATGTGTGTGAAGATTTTCACATAGAGGAATACATCCCCAATCGTCAACTCCAGGACCCGCAGAGAGGTTAAGTCCTCCTGCATCGTTATCTCTTAAGCATTGAGAGACATAATTGGCACAGTCACCTCCTTCATTTGTATAGTCATGATAATTGGGGTTATATTTTCTTCCATCATCACTGTCATCCTTACTCCACCATCTATCAGCATAACTCGCTGAATCTGAGCGATGAAAAGCAAATGTATTTGATACGAAAATAGAAACTGTTCCTATAATTACAACTCCCAGATAAATCCATTGTTGAAGATTAACTTTTATTTGAAGCGGAAACTTATTCACTCTTTTTATCCTCCTTTAATCCATCTTTCTCTATTCTCTTTAGTGCTTCCTTAGCTCTACTTCGTATAATTCTATCTTCATTGTCCAAAGATTCTTTTAATGCAACAATTGCTTCTCTATTACCTACTTTCGCTAATCTCTCTAGGTGTTCTAAAGCAGATTCTCGGGTACTCCTATCTTTATGATTCAACACACCTTTTATGAGAAAAATTGATTTTTCATCTCCAATTTTTGCTAATGCTCCTAACGCACAGCTTCGTAAATATCTATCTCTATCATTTAAAGCCTCTATTAAAACTGGGAATACTATTGATTTCTCTTCACCTAATCTTATTAGTGAATATGATGCTCTTACCCTTACATATGCATTTTCATCCTCTAAGGCCTCTTTTATAAATGGTATCGCTCTTTTATCATTAGTTTCTACAAAGACTTCAAAAGCCTTTGCTTTAACTAACACAGTAAAAGATAGCTCTTTCTCTCCTAGATATGCCAGTGTCCGAGCTGAAGATATTTGTACTTTTGGACTTTTATCTCTTAGAGATTCCTTTAAAGCAGGAATACTTGATTTATCCCCTGTTATTGCTAATGCAGAAGCAGCGCAAGCTCTCACACTATCACTCTTCTCATAATTCTTCAGTATATCTATTAAAAATGGTACACCTTCTGGATCCATAGTTCGTCCTAAATCAAGAATTGCATCTTCTAACCATAATGCGTTAGTTTTCATCCCTTCCTTTATTTTTTTAATACTTTTAGTAGCAGCATTAAGGTTTACCCTCTTTTTTATTAACTTTAAATGTAACTCTACTTGTTTTTCTAATTCTTCTCCTGATAATCCTTCTCTTTTGTATCTTTCTCTTAAATTTTCTCTTATTTCTGCCAGTCTTTTTTCTAATGCTTTTTGTTTAGACACTATTTTACTTTCATTTTTTTCTTGTTCCTTTTGAGTTATTTCTTTCACTTGACCTTCCCCTTTAGCAGATTGACCACCCATAGATTGTAACACTGTAACTCCTCCGATCACCATACTTAAAACCACTAAAAACCCTAATACTTTTTTAAACATTTAAAACACCTCCTTATCCTTTAAAAATTGCCCTTTGTGTAGAAAATTATACCAAATTCTATGTTTAATTGCAAGTAATTTCTATGTTTGACTATTGACCAGGTGTTGATGTAAATTATCACAATAAGGAATAGTAGCATCTACCCACTGATTATTAATATGTCTTTTCCCATAGCATCCAGGACCAGCAGTTAAATCAAGACCACCTTCAATTAAACATTGGGAAACAAAATTTGCACAATCTCCACCTGAAGAATTATAATTTTTATAATATGAATCTGGATCATGATTAGGATTATCTAACTCATCATTATTGTATCCCCAGACATTATAATCATCTTCGTCTGGTCCCCAATAACTATCTCCATAAGTAGATACCTCACTTCGATTAAAACCTAATACATTTGTAACAATCATCAAACAAACAGAGAAAGTTATAAATATAAAATGTATCTTTTTCATTTTTTACTCCCTTCAATTCCTAATCTTTTCAATATTCTATTGGCTATATACTGGATATTTTGGTCTTCATCTTTACTTAACTCCTTTATCACTAATATAGCCTTTTCATTACCAATTCTTTCCAAACTACCTAATGCACTATAACGTATTGAATTCTTAGTTTTGTTTATATTCCTCTTCAACGTATCATCTGTAAAATTTCCATATCCTGATAAATCAATGCTCCATTCATCCATGTTTTCTCCTTTAGCAAGACTAATTAAGATAGGTAATGGTTTTGTTTTCTCTCCCAATTCAACTAATACTCTGGCTACTTCAGACCGTACTAATATATCCCTATCTTCTAATGCTTCTATTAAAGCTGGAATAGCTGATTTATCTCCTATACGTCCTAAGGCTTCAGCAGCATCTCTTCGAGCCTCAGTACTTCGGGCTTTGGGAGTTTTATAATTTTTTAACACTTCAATCAATACTGGGATTGCTTTTGGATCTCTTGATACTCCTACATAAAAAATACTCATATCTTCATGATCTAAAGGATATAAAGTTTCATTCTTCATTTTTCTCTTTATCTCCTCAATAATTTTAGGAATTTCAAGTAGGTTTACCTTATCCTCTATTAAACATAACCCTAACTCTACTTCCTTCTCTATTTCCTCCTGTGATAATCCTTCTCTTTTATATTCTTCTCTCAATTTTTCTCTTATTTCTGCTCGTCTTTTTTCTAATGCCTTTTGTCTATCTACTATTTTACTTTCATTTTTTTCTTGTTTCTTTTGAGTTATTTCT
>JBFLXS010000443.1 GCA_040755795.1 bacterium
GTAACGAAGGGGAAATGGAGAAATCAGGGAAAAGGGGAAAAAGTATTCTTATTTTAGTAAGAAAATCATATTATTTAGAATGTCATTGACAACTGATGAAACCTTCTGCTACCTAATTCCCCTACCCCTCTCCTTTCTCCCCATGAACGCTCTCGGATAAAATTGAGCGTTGATTTTATTAGCCCTTCCAAACAGACAATCTTCTTTTCCCCCCACCGAAGGAACAAGGATCAAGGTGCAAGGAACAGGGTCTTTCCCTACTCTTTACCTCTTGCCCTTTGATTTCACAAGTGCTGTTTCCAACCCCATTAGCATCCTTCTCTTTTCCATTCACCTTAATCTTTGAACCTCGATCCTTGAACCTTTTTATCCGAAAACCTTCCCCATTTCCCCTTTTCTCCTTATGGACACCTGAACGCTTACGGGACATCAAAATAAGGAAACAAATAGAGTAGTAATATTCATTACTGCCGTGATTCTCCTGGTGTTAACTGAGTGCTGATACCTGATTACTGAAAACTTACTCACCAGTTACCAATTACCAGTTACCAATCACCAGTTATCACTTACTTTACAGGATTCATTGTTAATAAAACAACAAACACAATCACTCCGACTATACATAGAGTAAAAATTGTCACTAATACAATTCTTCTTTTCTGTTTTGCCCGCTGGTTTATAAGTTCCTCAACGGTAGTTATTTTCGATATAGAGCCTAAAGAAGGGACTGCTAAAACAGATTCAGCATCTTCCATGCTTCTGAAGGAATGGTCTGTATATTCGCCTAAGAAAACACATCCACATCCAAAAATCGACCCAATAACAAATGCTAAAAAAACCATCATATTCATATCAGGTTTAATTGGGTGTAAAGGTTCTCTTGCGGGGTCTATAATTTTAAATCTTGTTCCGCGTTCTGCCTTCTCTAATTTTTGAGAGATATTAGCTGTTTCTAATCGATTTAATAACATCGAATAAATACTTTCATTCACTCCCATATCTCTGGTTAGCCGGGTGAGTTCTTGTTCTTGACTCGGAACTATCCTTGCCCGGCTTTCATATAATGTGGCTAATTCTTGTAATTGTTTTTCTCTGGCGCTCAGAGAATCAATTAATGCCTCTGTATCGCGTAATTTCGACTCTATTTCCATATATGTTGGATTAACTTCTGTTACTTCACTACTTATTGTTGAATGTTTTTCATCTTGAATGCGTGCTTCAAGTTTTTGGATGCTATCATTTAACGCTATTACCCAGGGATGTTCATCTGTGCATTTCTTTGCCTTAAGGTCACTCAATTCTGTTTGAAGTTCAATCAATTTAGCGTTTAATTTTTCGATAACAGGATTTATTGAAGTTGTTTTAGAAGTGATAATTTTTTCTTCACTAGCCAATTGTCTTTGTAGCAATTGTTTAGTTTTATGAGCCTCTTGTAAATCAAGTCTAATTTCTAACAGAGCATCTTTAATACCAATTGCCTTAGCTAAGTTTGAGCCACCACTACCTGGCAGTTCTAATAGATTTTTCTCTTTGAAGTCTTTTAATGATGCCTCTGCCTCTTCAAGTTTTTCTTGATAATGCTTAACTTGATCCGCAATAAATTTAATAGCCGAAAGTGCCTCCTCTTCCTGGCCAGAAATTTCTTCTTTAACCAAACTCTTAGTAATATAGTTGACTACTGCCTCAGCAACTTTTGGATTTGCATCTTCAAAAGATACTTGAATAAGAAATCTTGCTTTTAAAATAACTTTAATTCTCTTCTGAATGGATTGAATATAGGAATTAATTTTAGTCTGGTCTTTGGTATAGGGACATAATTTTAATTTCTCCACCATCTCGGCTAACCTATACCAACTCGTTATTTGCTCTTTTAAGATATCCAGACGTTCCTCAATAGTAGGTGCAACAGCCATACCACTGACTAATGGTGAAAGAAGTTGCTTTTCTTCTACCACAAGCATAGCCTTAGATTCATAAATTTTAGGCATAAAGATAGCCCCTATTGTCGTCGTAAGAAATATAGTAAAAAAGGGTATTATAAATAGCCATTTCCGACGAAATATTACCTGGAGATAATCACCTATATTAACTCGTGTTGCTTTAAGTATATCCATCTCTTCTCCTTATTCCCCAATTCCTTTAATCCCTTCTATTAATCCTATAAAGGCAAGAATCCTACTAATAGGTGACGCAATTTTATCTAAACCATCACCTATTTTAGCTGGTATATTAGATGGAATATAAACTATATCCCCTGCCTGCAACTCAATATCTTCTTTCAAACATCCTTTATTTAAAATCAGTGATAGATTTACGATTTTAACTATTGGTTTAGTCGGTTGTGGTGTAATAATTCGCACTCGTCCCAGTGCCGCAGATTTAGTTGGTAAGCCGGCTTTGAGTATAGCTTCCCGTAACGATATAACCGTTCCGCCAATTGGATACTCACCTGGTTTACTTACCTCGCCTAAAATATAAATTTTTTTACTGTTGTATCCTACTATCGTTACCGAAACCTGTGGAGACATTATATACTGGGAGAACTTTTCGGTTAATATCTTTTCTAACTCCTCTTCTGTTAATCCTTCAACCATTACATCTCCCAATAGAAGAAAGGAGATATTACCTGCGGGATTAACTACCATATCACCACTTAATTCTGGATGGTCCCAGACAAAAACCCTTATGACATCATCCTTACCTAACAGGTAAGAAGTTCTATCTTTTGCCCATAAATTCTGTGTTAGCACATTCAATAAAAATAATATAATAATAGTAAAAATAAAACTCCATCGCAGACTCATATCTTTTCCCTCCATTAGTTTAGTAATTGGTAATTGGTGAATGGTAATTAGTTAGCATTTATCAGTTAACCGATTACTTACTTTTAATTTCATGAAGTCTTCATATAAACTATACCATAATTTATTTATTTTGTCAATCTAAAAAAGTAGATAGCAGCAATTCTCGGTGAAACTAAATAAACAGCCCAAGTAACCACCTTAAAGCCATTTTTTGCTTTTTAAACATCTTCTTCCTCTAAATTGCTTAAAATTTCCCCCTCCTAAACCTCTGGAGAATCTCC
>JBFLXS010000444.1 GCA_040755795.1 bacterium
TCAGCATGGTGGTGCAGATAAGGTTAAGCGGTTTATTAATGTAAATACACCGCATTGTGGCAGTGAATGGGCTTCAGGTGCCTGGTTAAGTATAGGACTACCACCTTTTATCACGCCTTTTCTTGAAGGGAAAGAAAAGGTTTTATCTCTAGTCCCCGGGCTTGCTGCCTCTATCTATTCCTTAAGAACTCATCGTAGCCCAGAACTTCTTGGAAAACAAATAATAACTATCCTATTTAAAAGAGAAGGGGCAATATATGATTTAATGCCTGAGAGCAAATTTATTAAAGAAGTAAATACTACTCAGATGCCCGAAGGAATTGAGTATATCTGTATCGTTGGTCAAATACCAGGATTAATAAATCCTGAAAACTACCGTAATAGTGATGGTGTAGTTTCAGTTGCAAGCCAACGCTCGGAATATAAAGGACAACAAACTATCCCCTGGGATGAGGTAATAACGATAGCAGATGGGAACAAAGGTGAGCATGGTCAGTCGCCAAACCAACATGACAAAATCCTGCAGGCACTTGATGGTATCCCAGACAAAGGCACTAAGACCTACGACACGCCGCAGGTAACACTGGGCACATTTACCTTTCAACCAGGCACTTATAGCTTATACTACCAGGGTTCAAGCGATAATTTCTATATCACTGGCAAGATTCAGGATTACATCCCCGCTTCTTGCAGTATTACGGTAGAGATAGACTCTGAAGGCAATTATGGCTCAGATAAAGATGGTCAGATAAAAGAGCGGCAGGATTTAATCCAACCAATCGATATGAATACTCAATCGCAGGAATTACCAAAAGGCACAAAACTCAATGTCAGCTTTAACTTCCATCCCACTAACTTACTTACCCAGGGCAGTCATACCTTCCGCGTAACGATAAAAAACCCTGCCGGACTTATCGGCCCAGCGACGACAAAGGAAGGCTCTGACTGGATACCGTTTGAAATAATACCAAAACCTACTTTATTATGGCAAAAGGAGTTTGAGCAGGAACCTTCATCCATCAGTATGTCTGAGGATGGACATTACATTGTTGTAACTACTAATCCAGCAATTGTATGTCTTACTGGTGATATAGTATCATTAGGCAGTGTAAGTTATGTATATCTCCTTGATAATACAGGTAAGATAATATGGCAATATGAGTATGTGAAAAAGGATACTAAAGAGATTGGGATTAATGCTACTATCTCTGAAGATGGTAATTATATTGCTCTTCAAACTATCAAAGAAACTGAGTATATAGATCAGTTTAGTTATTCACTAATCTACCTTAACAAAAATGGGGAATTTCTGTGGAGAAAAGAGGAAATAGAAGCGGGATTAAATCTTTCCGAAGATGGTAAATATATATTATCCAGTAGTGCCTGGCTGGGCTATTATGCTTATTTATTTGATAAAGATGGTAATGAAATCTGGCGAAAAGAGAATATAGAATCTGTCCCTTTAATTACTTCAGATGGGAATTATATTTTATTAGGGGATACTCTTTTTGACAAAGAAGGTAATATTATCTGGAAGAAAGATCTTATAGGAAAATCAATGTCAAGGGATGGTAATATTATTGCTGGACAGGGTGAGAATGGAGATATTTGGGTATTGGATAGATCAGGAAATTTTCTTTGGAAATATCCTCCTTTGAGACCTTTTGGTTTTGAGG
Source organism: bacterium (assembly GCA_040755795.1). NCBI lineage: Bacteria > bacterium. Next base: position 1,677 of record JBFLXS010000444.1, read on the forward strand.
GAATTACGGTTTCTTTAGATGGTAATTATCTTTTTGCCCGTGAGTACTTAACCGGTTATCTCTTTGATAAAAGTGGTAATTTATTATGGAAAAAGTCCTATTCATATCCTGATGATGTAGATCCTGAGAATGTAGGTTGGTTTTCTTGTATTCCTTCTGAAAATGGGAATTACAGTGTAATTCTTCATTACCTAAAGGACTATTTTTGGATTGACTTCTTGGATCGATTTGGAAATACAATTGGGCAGATTAAGGAAAATCTCCCAAACATACAGAATAAATATGCCATTGCCCTATCGACTGACGGAAAATATCTTGGTATCATTCGTGCTAATAGTTTTTATTTCTACGACATGACTTGCTTTATTAAATAATATTATGTTAGAAAGGAGATAAACTTCCTATGTTAAAAAAACTAAAAGTATCTTTTTTACTGTTATGGTTAAGTTTCATAGGGGAAGGATTATTATTCTGTATCGATGCCTTTCCTCAAACCGTAGCTACTGTTGATATTATTAACCCTATCAATGAAGCACTATTAAGAGGGACTGTCTCTATATCCGCAGATATAAGTATCTCTTATGGATTTAACCAAGATCCTACAGGAAATCCGAGAAGTCCAAGAGGGGGATTTGGTCCCAGAGGAAATAATGTCCATCAGGGAGTTGATACCCTTGATCCACTAAATACCCCAGTGAGGGCAGTAAGAGATGGTATTGCTCATCTAAGAGAAAATGTTCGTGAAGTTCGTAATCGTAGAACAGGAGAGATACGACGACTCGGATATGGAGATTATATTGTAATAGATCATGGAGATGGGCTTTATACCCTTTATGCACATCTTAATGCTCGTAATGTTGCTGAGGGACAACAAGTAAATACTGGTGATATAATAGGGCACTCGGGGAATTCTCCAGGCGGTTATGGATATCATTTGCACTTTGGAGTATGGCAGGGATACCCTCATACTCAAAATTCAACACCCATAAATCCTGACAACTATCTACCCACAGCACCAATAAGGGTCAGAACTACTATTGATACGACGGAGGAAATTCACCACCGAGACTATCCCGCAGGGACTACTGCTATTAGTTACTCCACACCGTGGAATACCACTCAAAATGAAGATGGAACACATACCGTAGGAGTAGAGACTCAGAGATTAAGTACCTTGGCCAACGGAGACCTTGATACGAGAGAAATAGGAACGGATAGTGTCCAAGTAATAGTAGATAACAGTACAAGAGTAGTTGAAGTGCCAATTCAGAAGTCTGCTTCGCCGGCGACTCCTATTGCTGGCGGGTTTCAGGCGGCTTCATCCCTCTATTTCTGGGATAATCAGAATAATTACTGGGAGCGCTGGATTAATTCTAATCTACGCGTGGATTCAGATAATATCATCC
>JBFLXS010000445.1 GCA_040755795.1 bacterium
CATTTCGATCTTAATTAAAAACTCAAAATGCCTAAAACAAAAATAAGGTGTAGAGTTATAGAGATAAGTCGTAGAGTCTTTTCTTAAGTAAAAAAATAAAAAAAAGCTTGACACTTTACATAACAGGGCACGGAGAATGAACATATTATAAAGATGTAGTATGTATTTACAAATCATCTTAAGGTATTATGGAACAAGAACAGGGTTTGGGCAGTCCATTTTATTATTCTCTGCGTTCTCTGTGCCTCTGTGGTTATATAGCACCTATTAATCGAAATTTGACATAGAGTTCTCTAATCCTCTAATTCACTAATTCGCTAATCTCTAATTCGCTATAGTAAGTTAGCATCATTTATCCACGCTATGTAAAGTTTTGACTAATAACTGCTATAATAGGCTGAATAGTTACAATTTTTGTTACTGAAGTGCCATTAAACTACTTCTTGCGGGTTGATAAGTCGGGTCTATGGAAAGCACCTTTTGAAAGGCAGAAATTGCCTCAAGTCTATTTCCTGATTGTGAATAAGCCACACCCAGATTATAAATGGCGGCAATATTTTGTGGGGATAAGACAATTGCCTTTTGAAAACAAGCCACCGCCTCATTGTGCATTCCTTTAGAGATATAGGCACTGCCAAGATTTACAAGGATAAAATCACGCTCTGGGTCTAACTCAACCGCTTTTTTATATTCTGAAATTGCCTCATCAACCTTGCCGAGCTTTTGATAGACAAGCCCTAATCCATAATAACCTTTAGCATCTCTTTTATCAATCGCAATTATCTTATTAAATTGTGAAATAGCATTCTGCGACTTGCCCAAATCATTATAAACCATACCCAAATTATAATAACTCATCAATCGTTTTGGGTCGGCAAGAAGGGCTTTTTGATATTCAGCGATGGCTTGTGGATATTTACCCATATCCTTGAAAAACCCGCCACGATTGTTATATGCGGTTGCATAGTTAGAGATATTACTTTCTACTCGCTCTTCTTTATATATCTTTTTGTCAAGTATGCCTCGATACCTGAATCGTAAATCCTCATCAATTGCACTTAACTGTTCTTTTAGAGGTGTCCCCTTTTTAAAGACTCGATGACAGATACTGGTTGGAACCAGGGTGTAATCCCTGGCAATGTCCTCATCATAAGGTAAATAAATAGCTCGATGTTGGTTCTTCTCGAAAATAGCATCAAACCGTGTCTTGATAATTTGAGATGCCTCCGTGGTTAATCTCTTAACTCTGTTCTGCGGCTTAAATTCAAAATTTAATTCTTTCTTAATCTGATTAGCATACCAGTCAAGGTATAGCGAGTGCTGGTCAATAAGTGTAATATCTTTGCGGATATTTTCGACATAATGAAGATACCATAAGGGAAAGGCAAAGGTATCGCCTTTGATGTAAAGGATTGATTTTTCTTCTAAAGGAAATAAAATATTCATTCCATAATCATAAGAATAATAATTTTTGGAGTGGTTGCCATAATAATGATTACAAGCCCATGAAATGACTGGAACAAGAAGAAAAATGTAAGGTAATAGAGCTAAAATCCTTTGTCTTAACTTTTTACTCAGAGATTCTATTAGTATCGTCACCCCATACCCAATAAATATACTAAAAATAATATAAGCCGGGATATAATAATCTTCTATGTTGTGAATACCATATCGGCTGGAATGAAGAATATCGGCGAGGATGATTAAGGTTAAGAAAATGAAGATTGTTAGCCTTTGTTTATATAAGAAAAACAATCCGATAAATCCGAGCCAGATAAGATATGGAGTAAACTGCTGGATGAAAAATACAGGATGTTGGACAAATATCCGTTTGAGCAAGGCTGGAAGTGAGGTAGCGAAATAAGTGCCATATTCCTTAGCTGTGATGTGGTCCAGGAATCTTTCAAGATTATCCGGACATCCCCAGTTGATAATTGGATGAGCAGAGGCTCGAATAGGCAGATAGGCATATAAAATAATAATTGGCAGGAAAAACAAAATAGCCATTTTAAGCAGAGAGTTAAGGCTTAAGAGTTTAGGGTTTGGACGCCAAATTATGATAATAAGAAATATCGCCGCAGGAACTAAAAATATCGTTTGGAGATGGTGGGTGAAAGATAGACCAAGAATGAAAGAGAATAGGTAGAGGTAGGATTTTTGATTTTTGATTTTTGATTTTTGATTTATTTGTCCTTTCTGACTTCTGTCTTCTGACTTCTGTCCTTTGTCCTCTGACATTACCTCTTGCCACTTTAGTAAGATAAAGATTAATACTGTAGCAAACAGGGCATTTAAGGTGTATTTCTCAGCAATGACTGCCTGCTGCCAGAAAACCCGAGCAAAACATAGCATTAATGCCGCTATCACCGCCGGGATGAGAGATAAGAGATGAGAAATAAGTTCATTCTTTTTATTTTCTACTTCCCATTTCCTACTTCCTACTTTTAAAGTAATAAAATAGACCATCATCACCGCTAAACTGGCTGATGTTGCCGAGAAGAGATTATAGCGATAGGCAATGTTTCCCAACGGAATAAGGCTGAAAAGCTTACCTAACAAACAATATAAAGGATAACCAGGTGGATGTGGAATACCAAGAACAAAAGATGCCCCAATCATATCACCAGAATCATGTAGGTCAATCGTAGGAGTCAAAGTATGCAAATACACAAAAAAGGCAAAGAAAAAAACTCCTATACCCACCAGATAATCATAGGTAGTAAAGACTTGGGGTCTGATTACTTCTGCCTCTGGCTTGATAAAATTTAAAAATGTATTCTTTTTAGCCTGAACAGGTAGTTTTACTTTCTTGTCTTTTTTCTTCTTCTTGCCCATCTAATACTTCCTTAAAACAGTAGAAAGTGAATAGATTCACTACTGACTATTCTATTATAATATCAAAAAAGATGCATTTTGTCAATTTTTTTATAAAAAATATGTTGCATAAAATCGAATTATGTTGTAAAATATAAAAGTTGATATTTGATGATAGAGGAGATAAATATGAATAGGTTAGATAGAATCGAAAAAATATTGAATGAAAATACCAAAGGCTT
>JBFLXS010000446.1 GCA_040755795.1 bacterium
ATTTCGCAGACTCCAGGATTGATGTCCGAAGGGTGGAGCAAGAAAAAGTTTGAGCCATTTCTCCAATTCTCCCTTTTCCCCATTTCTCCTTGTTTACACTTCTAATGTATAGCCCTGAACGGTTACTATAAATTTTTCTTCTACAGTAATGAACATCTACCAGTTTATGTACATGTTCGTCATGGAAATGGAGAAGCAGTTTTTAATGTGGAAGAGGTAATTGAACTTCGTGAATCTCAACATATGAAGATGAATGAACTAAGGAAAGCACAAAATCTTGCGAAGAAGAATCAAAATCTAATATTGGAGAAATGGTATGAGCACATTGGTTGATACTGCAATAACAGCAAGTTACCAAAATGGTTATATTATTGTTCAAATGGAGAGTGGTGTAGAAATTAGATTTCCGGTAGGCAAGAACAAACGTCTTGCACATGGCACGAATGAACAACTAAACAATATTGAAGTTTCTCCATATGGTCTCCACTGGCCAGAGTTGGATGAGGATTTATCCTTTAGAGGATTACTTGAGGGAGACTATGGGCAGTATCTTGGGAACCAAATAAGTCGCTGTGCTTGATGCCAAAAAAGTCTATCGAAAATATATGCTGGTTTAATTTGGGCGTGAGAGCGGGGTCGTACCGTGAATGTACATTTTTCTTCTTGACATCAAATATCCTAATATGCTAAACTCAAAGTAGCTCTACAAAGCTGTCAAAAAAACTGCCACAAAGTGGCTTAGTTCAACAAGGCGTTCTACCTGACCGCTATTCCGCTGTGCTTCATAGCGGCAGGTGAGCTCAGTCGTTAGACGTCGTTCTACTGCTACCTCAGATTTTCCCCGAGTTTTTCGGTTTGTAGGAGGAAGGGAGGTAATTTTTGAGATAATTCGAGATCTCAAAAATTACCTCCCTCCCTTTTTCCCTGAAGTCGGGGAAGTTCTGCTGATACCTCTCTGCTCTTGACAAACATACAAGAGTATTGTACAATTCTCACAATATGAAGTTTTGGAGGTAATGATGGAAATTGTAAGTGATACATCTGCATTAATTTCGGTGATCGTTGGTGAACCTGAACGTCAAAGGATTATCGCAATTACTTTAGGAAAAACTCTGATTGGCCCAGGCTCTATTCCCTGGGAAATTGGCAATGCATTTTCGGCCATGTTTAAACAAAACAGAATAACACTTGAAGATGCTGAAAGGGGGTTGTCAATTTTTATGAGCATACCCATTCGGTATATTGATCCAGATTTTGTTAGCGTTTTGAAATTAGCTAAGCAAACTAACCTTTATGCATATGATGCTTATTTTTTAGATTGTGCTCTCAGACATAAGGCACCATTATTGACTTTGGATCGAAAACTAAAAGAGTCTGCTCAAAATTTAAACATCGAAACTATGGAGGTATAAAATGCAAGTTTATACATATGCAGAAGCACGGCAAAAATTTGCTATAGTTTTTGAAAAAGCAGAAAAAACAGGAAAAGTACTAATCCGAAGAAAGGACGGTAGGATTTTTGGTCTGGTTCCAGAAAAAACTGCTTTCTCTCCATTAGAGGTTCCGAGTATTAAAGCGAATGTTACCACACAAGAAATAGTAGATATTGTGAGAGAAGGAAGAGAAAGGTAGTCAGGTAGAGTGCATTCTATGCACCGTTTTGAACTAATATCCAATTTTGCATATTAGTCCCTGACAGAACATGAGACCGTTCAGAATTTGGAGACCGTTCAGAATTTGGGACTGAAAATTTGAGAAAATAGAAAATAGGGGGACATTTCCCCTATTTGTAGTAAATAAATTAAAAGGAGAGTAAAATGCCAACAATATCAATGTTTTAGGGTATAATTATTTACATGTTTTTCTTTGATGATAAGAAGCACCATCGTCCACATATTTATGTGAACTACGGTGAAAACGATGCGATTATAGCAATTGAAGATGGAGAAATTATTGAAGGAAATTTACCAAAAAAGAAATTGAAATTAGTCCAAGCTTGGATTGAAATTCATCAAGAAGAAATAATGGCTGACTGGAAATTAGCAGTTGAAGGACAATTACCATTTAAAATAGAACCGTTAAAATGAGGTGATAAGATGATAAAGGTAAACTATGTAGAAGCAAAAAAGGATTATGTATTATTTGTTAATCTATCAAATGGGGAAACATGAGAATAATCGTTCCGTTAGGAACATAATATCGGTAGGAATAGATAGACAAATCAATCAGTTCCGTAGTTGGTAGAAAATTTATGGAAAGCCATTTACCGATATATTGTGTCCCTACGGGACATTATTTGTGTGATATTTATTTCTACCGATATGTTGTCCCTATGGGACATTATTTGTATTTCTAAGTAAAGTTTTGAATAATAACTGCTATATCGACAAATAATATCTGCTCAATCTTGTCAGGTAGGTCTTTTAACACCTCTTTTTTTAAACGCCTCAACACAAAGGGATATATCTTCTTTTTCAATTCATACAGGACATCTTTGTCATTTTCCTTCTGAATGGGGTAACCGTTCACCGCAGAGACACAGAGACGCAGAGAAAAAATTAAAAACTATTTACTACATGCAGAATTCCATCACGGATTTTCATCAGAGCAAGCTTTTGAAAACCGACATATCATGATTGATTAACAAATTTGGTTTTGAGATCCTATGTAGGACAATGATTGCCTCAATAATCTTTTCTGTTGTCTGATTTATTTCAATCTCTTCTCTGTTCCTCTGCGTCTCTGCGGTAAATTACCACCTGAACGGTTACTGAATGGGAGTGATGTATGACTGATTAAAATCATCAATCGAACTAAACATAGAAGGGTTGAGAAACCGAAAGAGTGAATAGAGTTCAGATAGGTTATTTTCAATCAATGTTGAAGTTGCCAGAGAAGATATTCATGTTCCGATAGATAGATTATTGTCAGGGATTTCCCAGTTAATTCGAAAGTTACTTTTATCTCTAATAGCGGCAATAGATTTCAATATATCGTGTGTGCGACCAGTATAATATTCAAAATCTGGTTCAACCTCATTTCTATCCT
>JBFLXS010000447.1 GCA_040755795.1 bacterium
AGAGATTTGTTCTGTAACATCTCCCTGCCCTTCGTGCTCTTTGTGGTGAATAGTTACGAAACTTTTTTCTTCAATTATTGAAAAGTCTAAATGAATTTCCATCGTTGTAATATAAACTTTGGAATTTAGTGTTTGGAATTTGGAATTTATTTGGAATTTGGTGCTTGGAATTTGGAATTTCTATCTAATCTGTCCACTAAAAGATGTGGGTAATGATTAGGCCAAGGGAGCACATCAATTGAGTAGCGACAGAGCACTAGTGTGGTGTTGAGTAAGTTTTGCACGGCGTATCATCAGATTTCATAACCTGCAAACGGATAATTGGTAACTGGTAACTGGTTAAATAGTTTCGTCCTGAGATCAGCCAAACGGTATTTAATTACCAGTTACCAATCACCAGTTACCAGAATAAATTCCATGCGTTATTTGTTCAACACGACACTATGACATTATTTCAGGAGGTAATTTTATGGCTAAAGTTATTGCTGTTGCGGGTAAAGGCGGTGTCGGAAAGACGACTATTGCCGGCTTTATAGTCAGATTTCTTAAAGAGCAAAATTGTGCCCCTATTCTGGCTGTTGATGCCGACCCATCAATGAATTTGAATATTACTCTTGGCGTAGATGTTCATCGCACCATTGGTGAAATCCGAGAAGAAGCACGACCAGAAATAGGAAAAAGACCTGCTTATATGAGTCTGGCAGAGTATTTTGAACTTGAAGTCAATCTGGCTCTGGTGGAAAGTAATTCCTTTGATTTGCTGACAATAGGCCGCCCTGAGGGAAAAGGATGTTATTGTTCCGCAAACAGTAATTTAAGAGATATGCTGAAAAAAATTACCTCAAATTATAAATATGTTGTCATTGACAATGAAGCCGGGATGGAACATATCAGCAGACAAACAGATGATAAGGTAGATGTGATGTTGATTATCTCAGACTCATCCCCAAAAGGATTAATCGCCGCAGTTAGAACAAATGAATTGATTAGAAAACTTGAAAACGAGGTTAAGCATACATTCTTTATCATTAATCGAGAGGCAAAAGACCTTCCGTCTAACTTCATTAAAGAGATTGAAAATCATAAACTCCCATTTGCCGGCAGTATTCATTTTGACCCTTCTCTTTCTGAATATGAAATTGTTGGGAAATCAATCTTTGACCTACCAGATGATTCCATCCTCTATCGGGACATAAAAGATATTCTTCAAAGAATAAATGAAGTCTGTCACTTCTGGTAATGAATGCCTTATGATACCAAAATAGCGGGAGGTGGTAGTTCTCCCGCTATTTTTATTTAGCCCAGATTATTGTCTTAATAAACAGAAAATGGTTCGATATCTTCACAAACAATATCGCCGGTGATATAATGTAAGAATCTCCCGCCAAATTCATAGTTACCATGAGGTTCACTACCATTGAGGGTATAATTTAATAATGGTGTTTCAAAATTAGCATTTGCACCAATTGTGACCCCTGGCAGGTTAAGTATAGATATTAACGAATTATCTGGAAACTTAATCCATACCTTTGCATCAAGGACATCAGCTGTATCATCGTTAGTCACATGGGCGTTAGCAGTTAAGATATTTCCTGTGGTAAAGGTCGCACCGTTTAGAATAATATCCAGTGATAGTGTTTGAGGTGGTTGTGTGCCTGACATAAGGATTGTGCTGTTGCCAATCGAAGACTCTCCATATTTTATTCTAAACCAACCATTTTCACCCCAGTTTGTTCCCCAACTATTCTTGCATATCCAATATCCTTCTATGTTGTTGTAACCAACAAAAGCAATCTGGTGGTATCCTTCAAGCACTCCATATGTGTATTCATAAACTCCACCATCATAGAAAAAGAAATCAGTATATACTGCCATTGTCGTGGATAAAGGTGTTTGAAATAATGCCCCGCGGATGCTATCCACATTATTTGTCACCCAATTCCATTGACTAATTTGTGTAACCCTATCTTCCCAATCAGGACAGGTATTTGCACAGGGATAATCATTACCATTACCTGAAATATAGGGATAACACGCCTCATCAGGAGTTCCGTAGTCCCTCAGATAATTTGCCGCCGATGAGGGATACCATCCGTAATCACATAACCCACCACCACACGAAAACAAGTGTTGTTCTGAAAGGTCAATAGATAGAAGCGGGTTATTTGCTTCGATACGCGCTAAAGGCTCTAAAGCACCAATCGCCCCAAAGGCAACACAACTTCCACACGCCGCCTGATTGCGAATAGGAGTCGTCCAGTCATATCCATTTGCACTTCGCCAGTCCCAAGTATCGGGTAAAACCTTTGTAGATTTTACCGTGATTGATGGTTTGGTTTGAGGAACAATTATTGCCCCGCATAACCTTTTTCTTGCCTCTTTAGAGAGTTTGGAAACATCTGTTTCTCCTGCTGTCCAACTTGTTCCTTTTGACTTAATTGCCTTTTTTATTGCCGATAACTCTGCATTCTGTCCAAAGACTAACTGACCGGACAGCATTAATCCTATAACTATACTTGTTATTAACTTTAAATTCATCTGTCAACCTCCTTATCTTTGGTAATTGGTAAATGGTAATTAGTTACCAATTACTTGCTTTTAAGTTCGTGAAGCCCTATTTAGTGATTAACTAAATGGCTGGAATTTATAAAAATCTTTTTCCACCTCCTTTCTCCACCTGATTTTCAGCCTTTTATAAAAAGATAACATATAAAATAGAATTTGTCAAGAGTTTTTTTATAAATCTAAACTTTTGCGTTTTTTGATAATTACTTGATAATTAAAGTATTATCTATTTCCTTCCGATATTAATTTATAGAAGGGAGGGAAATAGATATGTTGATACTCGATGTTCAAGTTTTTTAGTTTTAGAGGCATAAAGTCCTTATTTTTATTTTAGCTCAAGTGAGACAATATGTTGTTCTCCCTTTCAAGAAAGGGGTTGATTCCAAATGTCCCCACTCTCGATTGACCATATGTTTCTTAGAAGCAGTTAATTGAAACATTTCCTTTACCCTCTCAATTAAATCTTTCAACACCTCTTGC
>JBFLXS010000448.1 GCA_040755795.1 bacterium
GATTGTGGAAAACAACAAATTTCCATAAATTTCTATTAGTTTCTATTAATTTCAATTTTTTTAATAATATCTCCCTATCTCCTTAATCTCCACATCTCCTTTTGTTACACCACCTGAACGCTTACATAATTTCTAACCATACAGGTCGAAATTTATAGAATTCGAAGAATGTTGCGAAGCAAAAATAGGTAGAAATTGATTGTGGGAAACAACAAATTTCCATAAATTTCTATTAGTTTCTATTAATTTCAATTTTTGTAACTATTCACCGCAGAGACGCAGAGGAACAGAGAAAACATGGAAATAAATCAGATAACAGAAAAAAATTATTGGTGCAGCAATTGAAATACATAAGACATTAGGTCCAGGTCTATTAGAAATGGAATTAAGTGTATAGCCAATAGATTTTAATTTTTTCTCTGTGTCTCCGCGTCTCTGCGGTGAATAGTTACATATAGAGTTCAAACTGGCAGCTTAATCCTAACCATACAGGTCGGAATTTTTTATATTGAAGAATGCTTATGTTGTTATGGAGTTTTTTGAATTGTCATCAGCATATTTTGAGCATAGTTATCATTTGGATACTTACTGAGAAGTGTTGTAAATTCCCTTTGTGCCTCTAAAAATCGTTTTTGACTAAAATAAAGCGAGGCTAAGTTTTTTCGTGCCTCGTAATTATCTGGTTCTAATTGAAGTATATTTTGACATTGTTCGATGACTTTGTCAATCTGTTTTTTTCCATAATAAAGTCGCGCTAATGTGGTGTATAATTCAACTGAGGGAAAGGCTTTTGCCTCTTGAAGATACTCAAATATTGCATTATCGATTTTGCCCATATTTTCATAAAGTCCTCCGATGGTGCGGTGAATATCTTTAAAATTGGGATTTAATTCAACCGCCTTTTTGAAATTAACAATCGCCTCATTTACCATTTTTTTATTAGAATAAGCCCGACCAAGATTGTAATAGACTATGGGTAAATTGGAGTCAATATTAGCTGATTTTTTAAGTTCTTCAATTGCCTCATCATTCATCCCCATACTTAGATAGTTATTTCCCCGATTGTTATATCCTCCCGCACAATTGCGAATGACATCAAACGCCTTTGCATCTTTTGAAACCTCTAACTTATCTACGCCACGCAAAACCATCTCCGTTGCACCTTTTTCTAATTCTTTTAATATCGTTACCTTGGAGGTGTCAGTCTTTAATATCTTGAGGAAAAACCAAACTGGTATAGTTGTAAAACCTTTGGGCATAGGTTCGTCTGAATATTGATAAAAAGGTCGCTTATTAAAATTATTTATCAAGATTTCATCAAACCTTGCTTTGCCTAATTCTGTGCCTTGTGTTGGATAAAGGTTAAATTCCAGTTCCGGATATTTGTATTTTATCTCCTGAGCATACCAATCCTGAAATAAAAATGGTGTATCTAGCAAAGCTACATCCCTGCGGGTATTCTCTACATAATGAAGATACCATACCGGAAAACCATTTACATCCCCTTTCAAGAAAAGCCCGGCATTTGTATCTAAATTTTTTAATAAACTTACTGCTAAATCATGAGCAAAGAAATAATTAGAGTGGTTACAATGAAAATGATGCGTGGTATAAGGAATGATGGGAAGAAAAATAAACGGAGTTATAATCAATGGACTACGGACCACAGATGAGAGTAGTTTTCCAATACTCATAATTCCATACCCAATAAAAATACTGAAAATGATAAAACCAGGAATGTAGTAATCCTCTATGTTAGAAATACCGTATCGAATAGATGCGGCAATATCCGTCAAAAGAATCAAAAGTAAAAATAAACCTGTAATTTTTCTTTTGACAATCAGTAATATCAATCCTATCACTCCTAACCAGACAATCCATAAGGTAAATTGATGGGTAAAAAAGTGGGTTAGATGATGTTTGAGGTTTTGCAACCAGACTTGTGGAGAGGAGACAAAAAAATGAGCATAAGCCTTTAAGGTGATGTAATCCATAAATCGAGGAAGTGTTATCGGGTCTCCCCAGTTGAGTGGTGGATGAAAAGCGGCACGGATAGGAAGATACAAATATAGAAATAATGGCAGGATGAATATACAAGAAAGTTTAAATAAAGAGTAAAGAGTGAAGAGTGAAGATATTTTATATTTATAACAAACTGCGATGATGAAAAATATACTTGCCGGGACCAGGTAGATTGTTTGCATATGGTGGGTGAAGGATAAACCAAAGGTGAAGGCGAAGAGGTAAAGATAGTTTTGAGTTTTGAGTTTTGAGTTTTGAGTTTTTCCCTCTGTTCTCCCTGTTCCACACTCCATAGTTACTACTTCTGCCCACTTTAGTAAGATGAAGATTAGCAATGTGGCAAATAAGGCATTCAGAGCATATTTTTCGGCGATTACTGCCTGTTCCCAAAAGGTAACAGCAAATGCTAACATAAAACTTGCTACCACCGCAGGGATGAGGGATAAGAGATGAGTGATGAGTTTATTCTCTTTACTTCCTATTTTTAAAGTAATAAAATACACCATCATACACGCTAAAGAGGCAAAGATAGCGGACATTAAATTGAACCGATACGCAATATTACCTATGGCAAGGAGTGTTGAAAATGTTTTTCCCACAAGGTTATAAAAAGGATAGCCTGGGGGATGACAGATGCCAAGATGAAAAGAAGCAGGTATCATATCTCCTGAATCATGAAATCCTATATCTGGTGTAAGGGTTTTCAAATAAATCAAAAAGATAGCTAAAAACACAATAATCCCACAAATATATTCTGTGGAATCAAATGGTTTTATCGAGATAATTTCTTCTTTTAGACTAAAAATATTTTGCCAGAAAGTTGATGTATTTTTTTTCTTTTTAGTTTTTTTCTTCCCCATCTTTATTTTTTAATGGTTGTTAGACTGTTTGTAACCGTTCAGGCTATATATCAAAAGTGTCCGAAAGGGGATAAGGAGATAAGAGTGATATGGAGATAAGATAATAGAAATAGATTGAAATTTATAGAAATAGGTAGAAATTGATTGTGGAAAA